>NZ_DJDN01000072.1:0-10809 GCF_002431095.1 Pantoea sp. UBA5923
GGAACGGGCGTAGCCGGTAAAATCGACCGCCATCGACGGGGCAGAGATCGTGCCCGCCGCAATGGCGATAGCGAGGGGAAGTTTGCGCAGAGTTATCATTTTCTGTCTCCTGAGGTCATTGCTTTTATTGTTTTGCAGGGCTAAACACCAGGCTCCTGATGCAGCCTGCGACAGGCGCTCCCGTCCTCGCGGAACAGGTGACAGCGCTCCGGCGGCAGGCCAATGCCCATCACGGCGCCCTCTTCTACCAGCACGACGTCCTCCTGGCGGTAAACCAGGTTCTGACGGATAGCGGGGATTTGGATATGAATTTGCGTTTCGTTTCCGAGCTGCTCGACCACCTGTACCTCGCCCTCGAGCGTGACGTCGGCGATATCGCTGGAAAGCAGGTGTTCGGGACGAATGCCTAACGACATATTGCTGCCGACCTGTACGCCTGCGCTCTCAACCGGCAGCCAGATGCGCTGATCGTTGGGCAGGCGAACCTGCACCTGATCGATGGCGGTGGCGGTGACCTTGACGGGCAGGAAGTTCATCCTCGGCGAGCCGATAAAACCGGCGACGAAGCGGTTGGCAGGATAGTGATAAAGCTCCAGCGGCCGGCCGATTTGCGCGATGCGTCCGGCGTCCAGCACCACGATCTTGTCCGCCAGCGTCATCGCCTCGATCTGATCGTGCGTGACGTAAATCATGGTGCGCTTCAGGCGCTTGTGCAGACGTGAAATCTCAATGCGCATCTGCACGCGCAGCGCGGCGTCGAGGTTGGAGAGCGGCTCGTCCAGCAAAAAGACGCGCGGCTCGGCGACCAGCGTGCGGCCGATCGCCACGCGCTGACGCTGTCCACCGGAAAGCGCTTTAGGCCGACGATCCAGCAGGTGCGCCAGCTGTAGCACTTCCGCTACCTGGTTGACGCGCTGCTGGATCTCGCCGCGCTTAACGCCCGCTAGTTTCAGGCCGAAGGACATGTTTTCCGCCACGGAAAGGTGCGGATAGAGCGCATAGGACTGAAACACCATGCCGATGCCGCGCTCAGCAGGCGGCACCTCGTTCATCCGCCGATCGCCAATCAGCAGCTCACCGCTGGTAATGGTCTCCAGACCGGCGATCATGCGCAGCAGCGTGGACTTACCGCAGCCCGAAGGGCCGACGAATACCACGAACTCTCCTTCGCCGATTTCCAGATTGATGTCCTTTGAGACCAGGGTATCGCCCCAGGCCTTAGTGACATTGCGTAACGCGACGCTCGCCATTGCTTTCCTCTCCGCTTGCTCACTCTTGCCCGCATCGCCGCAGGCAGACTCCGGCGACCACTATGGGAAAGGTTCAGTCGCCGCACATCCTCCGCCGCGGACGGTTTAGCTGGGGGATGAGAGAGGAGGAGGAGATCGCCGCGCCTGGTGCCGCGAAGGCGGTAACCTGCTGTTTTTTGTGATCGACCGCGCAGAGCCGCGGCGACGAGAGTGTGCGCCAGCCCGTGATAACGGTGCAGTTTTGCAACGGCGATCACGGCTTAGCGTCAGCAGGCGTAGAGCGCGGGAGGATGAGAAGCCGCAGCGGATCGCCACAATGTGCGGGAAAACGATTTCCGTTTCCGCTAACAGGATGGAGTTATGAAAATGAAAACCGGCGCACGTATTTTTGCCCTTTCCGCCCTTACGGCCATGCTGTTTTCGGCCTCGGCAATCGCGAAGATAGAAGAGGGAAAACTGGTTATCTGGATCAATGGCGACAAAGGCTATAACGGGCTCGCCGAGGTGGGTAAAAAGTTTGAGCAGGATACCGGCATTAAAGTGACGGTAGAGCATCCGGATAAGATGGAAGAGAAGTATCCGCAGGTGGCCGCCACCGGCGACGGCCCCGATATTATCTTCTGGGCGCATGACCGCTTTGGCGGCTACGCCCAGTCAGGCCTGCTGGCGGAAATCTCGCCGGATAAAAGCTTCCAGGAGAAGCTCTTTCCCTTCACCTGGGATGCGGTGCGCTTTAATGGCAAGCTGATTGGCTACCCCGTGTCGGTCGAGTCGCTGTCGCTGATCTACAACAAAGACCTGCTGCCTAATCCGCCGAAAAGCTGGGAAGAGATGGCGGCCGTTGACAAGCAGCTGCGCGCGAAAGGCAAAAGCGCCATTATGTTCAACCTGCAGGAACCCTATTTCACCTGGCCGCTGCTGGCCGCAGGCGGCGCTTACGCCTTTAAAAAGACCGACAGCGGCTACGACATCAAAGACACCGGCGTAGATAACGCAGGCGCGAAGGCGGGCATGCAGTTCCTTGTCGATCAGGTCAAAGCCAAAACCCTCAACGCCGACACCGATTACTCTATCGCTGAAGCCGCTTTTAATAAGGGGCAGACCGCGATGACCATCAACGGCCCCTGGGCCTGGAGCAATATCGACAAGAGCGGCATTAACTATGGCGTGACGCTGCTGCCGACCCTCAACGGCAAGCCGTCGAAAACCTTTGTTGGCGTGCTTAGCGCGGGCATCAACGCGGCCAGCCCGAATAAAGAGCTGGCGAAAGAGTTCCTGGAAAACTACCTGCTGACCGACGCCGGTCTGGACGCGGTGAACAAAGATAAGCCGCTGGGCGCGGTGACGCTGAAGTCGTTCCAGCAGACGCTGGAAAAAGATGAGCGTATCGCCGCCACCATGAACAACGCGCGCAGCGGCGACATTATGCCGAATGTTCCGCAGATGGCGGCGTTCTGGTACGCGATGCGCACCGCCACGCTTAACGCCCTGAGCGGCCGCCAGAGCGTAGACGCCGCGCTGAAAGATGCGCAGGCGCGCCTGAATAAGTAATGCCTCCTTGAAGCCGGCTTGCGCCGGCTTACCACTGGCTGTTAAGGAACACCGAATCATGTCAGGAAAACCGAAAACAGGAGGCGCCAGCCAGCTGCTGAAGCGCGTTCTCGTCGGGATCTGCTGTCTGCTGGTCGGCTACCTTCTGGTGCTGATGTATGCGCAGGGCGAATACCTGTTTGCGCTGGTGACGCTGATTGTCAGCGCGGCGGGCATCTGGATTTACGCTAACCGGCGCGCCTATGCCTGGCGCTATGTCTATCCCGGCCTCGCCGGTATGGCGCTGTTTGTGCTCTTCCCCCTCGCCTGCACCGTGGCGATCGCTTTTACCAACTACAGCAGTACCAACCAGCTTACCCAGGCGCGCGCGCAGCAGGTGCTGCTGAGCCGTCAGTATCAGGACGGCGCGGGAATGAACTTCGCGCTCTATCCGGCGGGCAGCCGCTGGCAGCTGCTGTTAGCCAGCGAGAGTGAAAATTACGTTTCGCCGCCGTTCGATTTTGGCGGTGACCAGCCGCTCAGTATGACCCGCGCCGCGCCGCCTGCGGGCCAGCGCGCAACGCTGAAGGTCATCACCAGCAATCGCCAGGCGCTCAGTCAGATCCGCGCCCGGCTGCCGGACGGCCGCGAGCTGGTGATGAGTTCGCTGCGGCAGTTCTCCGGCACGCGCCCGCTCTATCTGCTTACCGCCGACCAGCAGTTGAAAAATCAGCAAAGCGGCGAGCTGTATCAGGCGAATGATAAAACAGGCTTCTTCCAGCGCGTCAACGCCGACGGCAGCTGGGGTAGCGAGCAGCTTAGCCCAGGCTTTACGGTGAATGCGGGCTGGAAGAATTTTGTGCGCGTCTTTACCGACGAAGGGATCCAGAAGCCTTTCCTGGCGATCTTCGGCTGGACGCTGCTCTTTTCGCTACTGACCGTGGCGCTGACCGTCGCCGTCGGTATGGTGCTCGCCTGCCTGGTGCAGTGGGAAGCGTTAAAGGGGAAAGCGATCTATCGCGTGATGCTGATCCTGCCCTATGCCGTACCGGCCTTTATTTCGATACTGATATTCAAGGGCCTGTTTAACCAGAGCTTCGGCGAGATCAACGTGCTGCTCAACGCGCTGTTCGGCTTCCAGCCGGCCTGGTTCAGCGACCCTCTGCTGGCGCGCGCCATGCTGGTGATCGTCAATACCTGGCTGGGCTACCCCTACATGATGATCCTCTGCATGGGGCTGCTGAAGGCGATTCCAGACGACCTGTACGAAGCTTCGGCGATGGATGGCGCAGGGCCATTGCAGAATTTCTTTCTGATTACGCTGCCGCTGTTGTTAAAGCCGCTTATGCCGCTGATGATCGCCAGCTTCGCCTTTAACTTTAACAACTTTGTGCTGGTGCAGCTGCTGACTAACGGCGGTCCCGACCGGCTTGGCACCACGACGCCTGCGGGCTATACCGATCTGCTGGTGAACTATACGTGGCGCATCGCCTTTGAGGGCGGCGGCGGGCAGGATTTCGGTCTGGCGGCGGCGATCGCGACGCTGATCTTCCTGCTGGTAGGCGCGCTGGCGGTGATTAACCTGAAAGCTGTGCGGATGAAGTTCGACTAAGGAGGCGTTATGGCTATGGTACAACCTAAATCGCAGAAGCTGCGCTTGCTGCTGACTCATCTGCTGCTGCTCGCGTTTATCGCCGCGATTCTTTTCCCGCTGCTGATGGTTATGGCAATTTCACTGCGCGCCGGCAACTTCGCGACTGGCAGTCTGATCCCGGAGCAGATATCCTGGGAGCACTGGCGGCTGGCGCTGGGGTTCAGCGTCACCCATGCCGACGGCCGCGTAACGCCGCCGCCTTTCCCGGTGCTGCTGTGGCTGTGGAACTCCGTTAAGATCGCGGCAATCAGCGCGATTGGCATAGTGGCGCTTTCCACTACCTGCGCCTATGCTTTTGCTCGCATGCGCTTCGCTGGACGCGCCAGCCTGTTGAAAGGGATGCTCATTTTCCAGATGTTCCCTGCCGTTCTCTCGCTGGTGGCACTCTACGCTTTGTTCGATCGGCTGGGGCAGTATCTGCCTTTTCTCGGGCTGAATACGCATGGCGGCGTGATTTTCGCCTACCTTGGCGGCATCGCGCTGCATGTCTGGACGATTAAAGGCTATTTCGAAACCATCGACGGTTCGCTGGAAGAGGCGGCCGCACTGGACGGCGCGACGCCGTGGCAGGCGTTCCGGCTGGTGCTGCTGCCGCTCTCGGTGCCGATCCTGGCGGTGGTGTTTATTCTGGCGTTTATCGCCGCGGTAACAGAGGTGCCTGTCGCCTCGCTGCTGCTGCGGGACGTTAACAGCTATACCCTGGCGGTCGGTATGCAGCAGTATCTGAATCCACAGAACTATCTGTGGGGGGACTTCGCTGCCGCCGCTGTGCTCTCTGCTATCCCGATTACGCTGGTGTTCCTTCTGGCGCAGCGCTGGCTGGTCAGCGGCCTGACGGCGGGAGGCGTTAAGGGCTAATCTCTTCATCAAAGCAGTGCCACTGCTTCCTCAATACTAACCATAATTGAGGGTTTTTGGCGGCCTTCGGGCCGCCGTTTTTATTGGCCTGCGATAGCTATTCCCGCTTAAGAAGTTACCGCTTCTGTATATGCAGAAAGGTACGTTCAGCAGAGATGGCGCAATAACCGGGTCAAATGACTGTTTGCCAGATAAGGATAAGGGCTGACCACTTCGCGTGGCCAGCCAGAGGCTTATTTCTGCGCCTGGTCTTTGCGTTCGTCGAGAGTCTGACGATATTCATCCAGGAAAGGTTGCTCAGCAGGATCGATGCGATCCATACCGCTGGTGAAGCGGTGCCAGTAGGGATAACGCGGAGCCGGACGCGTCACTTTTTCAATGCGCTGACGCTGCTCGTCGCTGAGGGTTAGCTCAAAGGCGTTCAGATTTTCACGCAGGTGTGTTTCGCTGCGGTTGCCGACGATAAGCGCGCTGACCCCTGGACGATCCGCCAGCCAGGCCAGGCAGACCTGGGCAATAGAAGCGTTAATTTCTTTGCCGACCTGCTCCAGCACCTCGATAACGTTATAGGCGTGTTCCATATCGTGCACATAGGGTTCCGGCCAGCCGCTGCCCTGACGGGTTGACTCAGGCGCTTTGCCGTTACGGCTGACCGCGCCGGTCAGCAGGCCTTCGCCCAGCGGCCCCCAGATCAGCGTGCCGATCTCCTGGTCGAGCGCCATCGGCAGCAGCTCGAACTCTGCTTCACGCGACTCCGGCGTGTAGTAGATTTGCTGGCTGACAGGCTTGAGCAGGTGTCGCTCGCTGGCGCAGCCCAGGGTCTTCATCATCTGCCAGGCGGTATAGTTAGAGGTACCGAAGTAACGGATTTTGCCGCTTTTCACCAGATCTTCGAGCGCGCGCAGCGTCTCTTCCACCGAGGTGACGCCATCCCAGTTATGGATCTGATAAAGGTCAATATGGTCGGTTTTAAGGCGTCGCAGGCTCGCTTCGCACGCCTTGATAAGGTGGAAACGGCTGGCGCCGCTCTCATTCGGGCCATCGCCGAGCGGGCTGCGTGCTTTGCTTGCCAGAATGACATTGTCGCGCTTGTCGCCGAGCGCTTCGCCGACAACTTCTTCTGCGCCGCCCATGGAGTAGAGATCGGCGGTATCGATCATATTAACGCCGTGATCCAGCGCGATATCGATAAAACGACGCGCTTCGCTGGCGTTAACGTTGCCAGTTTTTTCAAATCCCGCTTTGCCGCCAAACGGCACAGTGCCCAGCACGAACTTTGAGACCAGCAGGCCCGAGTGGCCCAGTTTCCTGTATTGCATTTACTTTCCTCCTTTACAGCTTAAAAAGGCGATCGTAGTCGCAACGGTTTACGCATGTTCAAGGGGAAAAGCGTAGGAGAGGATTGGGGGGGGTGCAAATAAGGTGGGGTTGAAAACAGAGTAACTGGCGGCCAGTTAATAGCGGAAACGATATGAATCTCATCCCTTTTTTTATAGTGCTTCACGCATTTTTCACATAACTCAGCATGCCGTCCGGGAGGCCTGGTACGTGAAGCCCGAGCCAGGTCAGCAGCAGCTCAATATGTCGCGTTTTGCCTGAGTGACGCGGCCACACAAGGTAGTACCCCTCCCCGGTCGCCACCGCTTCACTGAATGGAAGCGCCAGCAGTCCGCTATTTATGGCACCCAGACTCAACAAAAGATCGCCAACCGAAACGCCGTGACCGCTCAGTGCGGCCAGATTGCCCTGCTCAAGCGTGTCAAATACCTTGCCGCCGGTAAGATCAAGCGCAGGAAAGCGTCCTGTCTTATTCAGCCACCTGCGCCAGTCGCGCCGATCCGGCGACGGATGGATTAAGTCGCAGTCAGGAAGATGATGCCTCGCTTTTTCCAGCAGCGTCGGTGAGCAGACCGGAATCAGCCATTCGCTAAAAAGCAGCCTGCTTTCAGTCGAGTCACCGAAATCCCCCCTGCCGAGCAGTATCGCGCAGTCGTATGGCTCGCGCATAAAGTCCACGCTGTCTGTATCCATCCAGACGCTGGTGATCTCTACGCGAGGCGTTGTGTGATTTTCACGGAAAGCATTCAGCACATCCAGCAGCCAGCGCATGGTGAGCGTTGAAGGTGCCTTGAGCCGCAGCTCCAGGCTGCTGCTTTTGAAGGCGTAACAGGCTCGCTCAATGCCGAGAAAGCTCTCGGTTAACTGACTCGCCAGGATTCGCCCCGCCTCGCTAACCTTCACTCGCGGCCCGTTTCTTTGAAAAAGCTCGCACTCAAACCAGGCCTCAAGAGTGCGTATATGCCTGCTGACCGCGCCTGGCGTGATATTGAGGACGGCTGCCGCCTTACTGAAGGATTCTAATCGCGCAGCGGCTTCAAAGGCGCGCAGGGCATAAAGCGGTGGCAGGGACATAGCTTTCTTCATTGTGAGTTTTAGTCACATTAAGCGCGAGTTTTATCCGTTTTTCAACCGCCTCGCCTGCCTCAATAATCTGGCGCGAGCTAAGAGAAAAAAGGATAAAGAGCGCAATGAACCTGATCTTACTGAGTGCCTACATACTGGCTGTACTCGTGCTGCTTATCACTCCTGGTCCGGTCGTGGCGCTGGTGACCGCGACGGCAGCACGCCAAGGCAGTCGCCGCGCCTTTGCCACGGTAGCAGGAACCAACAGCGCATCGCTGGTTCTGATTGTGCTGGCTGCGCTAATGCTGGCAGGCGCGATCGCCTTTTCTCCCCTCTTCCTTTATTTGCTGGGAATGGCGGGTTCGCTGTATATCGGCTGGGGCGCGGTTGCCAGCCTCCGGGCAATCAGAGTAGATGCAGCAGGTAAAGAGGCCAGGGTAATGCGCGGCCAGGGAGGGTTCAGCAGAGGTTTTCTGACAGGGCTATCCAATCCCAAAGATATCCTCTTTTTCGTCGCTTTTTTCCCGCAGTTCATCGCCGTCACGCCAGATTTTACCACCAGTATCCTGACGCTCTCTCTGGTATGGATGTTTTCCGATTTTACCGTTTTGTCGCTCTATATCCTGTTGATAACGCGATGGATGCCGGAACGACATAGCCAAGGTATTGAGGGAATATCGTCTCTGTTTCTGGTTGCCGTTTCGTTGTGTGGTATCGTATATAGCGCAAGCGAAATCATTACCTGGTACGCCTGACGCGCAGGCAAAGGAGAGCGGTGTGTATCTGTTTATGTTTTACCTGGGCGGCAATGCCGGCAGGTCCAATATTGAAGTCCATGATATTCAGTTTGTGGCCGCAGACCACCCGGAGGCCGCCTGGCCTGCGCTGCGTGAAGCCTGGTTCGGCGATGCCGACAAAGTGCATATCGACGGCTATGCGCGTATTAGCTGGGCAGACGGTTACGCAGTCAGTCTGGCTGACACGCCGCCTGAAAACAGCCAGCGCCTGTGGTTCGTTAATGCGGGTGCCTACCATCCTTCCTCCCTGGCGGAGCTGCACGCCTTTGATTTGTTTGTCGCGCAAGACAGCAAAGAGGCCAAAGCGAAAGGGCTGGCATCGCTGCTCAATGGCGCGCTTCACCAGCACAAAGACAACCTGAAGGATGTGGATGACTGCATCCTGCTGGAAAAGGTCGGAAATAAATATATTCATCTCACGCCATCGGACAGCGGCGCGCCTTTCCGGCCGGAATGGCAGGGCTATCAGCCGATAGGCGTGTAAGGCATTACAGCTTTAAGGCGCGCGCCAGTTCATCAATCTGCGCGCACTGCACACGATTGAAAGTGTCGCGAGGCTGCCTGAAGATGATCGGCGACGCCTTCGCTATGCTTATGACCGCCTGAAAATCCTGCCTCGGCCCAGAAGTCCGGCGGCAAAGCACCGACGCAGAAGTTTATGTCGCCTTGAGAACAGATCGCGATAACCGCGATCTGTTCTCAGCCGCTAAATGGCGGTGCTGTATCACGACTTTTTATTACTCGCGCACCGCCTGGACTCACGCCGACAGCGTTCAGAGCAATACTGCACTTCATCCCAGCATCTTTCCCATTTCTTTCGCCAGGTCATCGGCTTCCTGCAGTGTTTACAGTATCGTACCGGCAACGATTGTTTATTCCCTTTAAAGGTACTCATAATCGATGTGATTCAGGCTGTGGCGCGGTTGAAGCGGCTGGCAGCCCACCAGATCATCAGCGCCGTCAGGGCGATAATGCCCAGCACTGCGAAAGCTGTGCTATAGGAATAACGGGCTGCAACGCTGCCCGCCAGCGCCGGACTCATCGCCGCCCCGACCCCCTGCATAAGCATTATGATGCCCTGGCCTGCGTTGGTATGCCCGCTTCCCGCCAGCACCTTAACGATATAGCCGGGCACCGCCACGCCCAGCAGTCCGGCCGCCAGGCCATCCAGCACCTGAACCGGGATCATCGCGTAAGGACCAGGGTATGCAGAGGCGAGCGCGGCACGCACCGGCAACACCAGTAGCGCTGCCGTAATCAGTAATGAATAGCCTGATTTTTGCGCGTGGCTGGCGGCAAGCAGAGCAACCGGGATCATCACGCACTGCGAAATAACCACCGTCGCGGCAGTATAAACACCAACAGGCATCGCGCTGGTATGTGAAGCTGCGGCACGCATACTCAGCATGGGCAACAGAGCGGCATTGCTGAGATGAAACAGCAGCAGCGTTAACCCGGTAAGGATAACGGCTGGATTGCGAATAAGAACCGACAGCCCTGGCACGACAAGCCTGGTTTCATCACCGCTTAAGCCGCGGGCGAGGCGATTGTCGATATCCTGATGCCTGATAGCTAAGACAGAAAGCGCCGCGCATAACGCCATCACGGTCATTAACGCAAAAACGGCCCCTGTACCCCAGTAAGCAACAAAAATCCCGGCGGCGATTGCCGCTGTCATATTGCCGCCGTGGTTAAAGGCTTCGTTTCTGCCCATCTGATGGCTAAATTTATCCGGCCCGGTTAAGCCAAGCGTGATGCCGGTGAGTACAGGCGCGATAAAGGCTGCCGAGAGGCCGGTGAGGATTTGCGAGAGAAGCGTGACCCACGATTCGGGAAAATACCAGAGCAGCAGCGTTGAAAAGGTGATGACAAGCGAACCGATAATCAGCAGCAGCCGTTTATACTGGGTCGCATCCGTTATCAGCCCCGCGGGGATAGTGGCGACCAGCCCAGCCAGACCGCCTGCCGTCATCACCCAGCCAATATCGTCCGCTTGCCAGTGGTGTTCAGTCAGAAAGATACCCAGAAAAGGGCCTAATCCATCCCTTACGTCCGCCATAAAAAAATTTACAAGGCAAAGTGCCTGAAGCGATCGCAGCGTCATAACATCCTCGTTGATAAGTGAAGGCCCACCTGCATGTATCCCGCTGCGTTTAATCCTGGCACGTAAAATCCCGTTGTGTGAAAAATGGCTCTTTTTGCTGGCGACTGAATGGCCCGCAGGTTGCTCTAGTGGCGTCATCTATCCTGTGCGGATCTGCTTGCGAAAGGTTGTCTTTATTTGATGGTATTGGTTTGTGTTTATTTAACTTTATTA
>NZ_DJDN01000085.1:0-18129 GCF_002431095.1 Pantoea sp. UBA5923
TGACGCAGTGACCGCAGCTGACGCAGCTCGATCCCGCAATCTGCGTGCCGCCGTCCCACAGCACGCGGGGATGCTCCTGGGTGTAATCGATGCTGAGCGTTTCATTGACTTCAACGTTCTGACAGGCCTCTACGCAACGCCCGCACAGAATGCACTGGTCGGGATCGTAGGTATAGAACGGATTGGAGTGGTCTTTGCTGGTGGGTTTGCGCTGGTAGGGGTAGTACTGGATTGGGATATGCATATCCGCGACGGTGTTATGCAGCGTACAGTCGCCGGTGTTGTGTTCGCAAACTGTGCAGTAAAGCTCATGCCGGTTAAGGATGCGATCCATCCCTTCCTGCTGCGCGGCGCGCGGCCATTCCCCTTCACTGTTGATTTCCAGCCCCTGAAAAGTGCGCAGCGTACAGCCGCGTACCTTTTCGCCGTTGGCCTCCACCCAGCAGACATCGCAGCTTTCCAGCGGCTGCAGCGCCGGGTGGTAACAGACGTGAGGCAGTTTTTTTCCCCGCTCGGTGAGAAAGTCGATCAAGGGCTGATTAACGGCGCCTACCAGGGGTTCGCCATTATAAATAATGGTACAGGTTTTCTCTGACATTTAACGCCTCGTTATCGACATTGCAATTGGCATCTTGCCAGCGTGCTTTGATTGTTATGTAAAGTTATGTCTTCAGCTTAGCGGCAATTATATGGCCTGCAATAAAACGGCTTCGCTTATAAGGTTACGCATGATTAAAACCTTAGCGTTGCGCTGAATCCCACCCATAAAAAGACATTAAATTTCAAGCAGATAAAATTATTTAAGAGAGAGATCCCAAAAAGTGTTAATCATTGCTAACCGCTGCGTTTATTTACCAGCAGGCAGGATTTCTGACGCTTTCTATACTTTTTAGTCCGACAGGTTTCCAGCAAACGACACTCAAGAGGCAGAGGTAAATAATGAAAGCATTAGTCTGGCATGGCGTGGGAAATATCCAGTTAGATAACGTTCCCGATCCGCAAATTGAACAACCGGGCGATGCCGTTATTCGAATTACCGCCTCGGCGATTTGCGGAACGGATCTGCATTTTATTCGTGGCACCTTTAGCGATATGCAGCCCGGTACTATCCTGGGGCATGAGGCGGTCGGCATCGTGGAGCAGGTTGGCGACGAGGTGCGTAACTTCAGCCAGGGAGATCGGGTGGTGGTCTGCTCCACCGTATCCTGCGGCGTTTGCCCGCCCTGCCGCGCTGGCCACACCGCCCAGTGCGATAACGCTAACCCTAATGGCCCGGAGGCAGGCACCTGCTTTTTTGGCGGCCCCAAAGCGACCGGCCCGGTAAACGGGCTTCAGGCTGAAAAAGCGCGTATCCCTTTTGCCGCTAATACGCTGGTTAAAATCCCCGACGGCGTAACGGATGAGCAGGCCATTTTAATCAGCGATATTTTCCCTACCGCCTGGTTTGGCGCCGAACTGGCTGATATCACCCGCGGCGATATTGTGGTGGTGTTCGGCTGTGGGCCGGTCGGCCAGTTCGCCATCGCCAGCGCGCTGNNTGATGGGCGCGGCGCGGGTGATTGCGGTAGACAGCCATGAAGACCGGCTGGCGATGGCGCGCCGCCAGGGCGCTTTCCCGGTAAACTTCGAGCGTGAAGATCCGGTGGAGGTGATTAAAAAGCTGACCGGCGGCACCGGCGCAGACTGTGCCATTGACGCCGTTGGCGTTGACAGCCAGCATGCCCATCACGGCCCGGCCAGCGCCGAGGCGGAGGAGAAAGCGGATAAATTCGCGCAGGAGGTTGCGCAGGTCGCGCCTGAAACTCATCAGCAACACGACAACTGGATCCCCGGCGATGCGCCGACGCAGGCGCTGGAGTGGGCGATCGCCGGGTTGAAAAAAGCGGGTCGTCTGAGCATCATCGGCGTCTATCCGCCGACCGCTGAGACCTTCCCCATCGGCAAGGCGATGAACAAAAATCTCACCATCAAAATGGGCAACTGCAACCACCACACCCATATCCCTTATCTGCTGGAACTGACGCGTACCGGCGCAATCGATCCCACCAAAGTGCTGACCAACGAGGAACCGATTGAGAATGTCATTGAGGCCTACAAGGCTTTCGACAAGCGCGAGCCGGGCTGGGTAAAAGTGGAACTGGAGACCTGAGCAACGCAGCTACTCCCGCTCCCTCTGTAAAAATACCCTGCGATAAACCGCCGGCGTCATGCCGGTGTGTTTTACAAAGGCGCGGCGCATTACATCGCCGCTGCGATAGCCGCTGGCGGCAGGGATCGCCTTCAGCGGCAGTTGTCCCTCCTCCAGCAGCGCGCGCACTTTCTCTATGCGCGCATTTTCCAGCCAGCTTCCCGGCTGCATATCCAGCTCCTGACGGAACAGACGCCCCAGATGACGCACGCTGAGGTCGATATGCGCCGCCAGATCCTGCACGCCGCCAATCTCCTGCAGATGCGCCAGCGCCCAGCGCTGCAGATCCTGCAGCGCGGCGCGGCCTGTCAGCGACACGCTGTCGCGCCGGGCAAAATGTCCCTGACTGACCGGGCGTCGAAAAAACATCACCAGGCTCGCCGCAACCTCCTGGGCCACCTCGCGTCCTAAATCTTCCTCTACCAGCCGCAGCGCCAGATCCAGCCCGGCAGTCACGCCTGCGGAGGTGCGCAGCGGCCCGTCGGCGACATAGAGAGCGTCCGGCTCCACCAGCGCCTGCGGACAGCGCAGCGCCAGCAGTTCGGCACAGGCCCAGTGCGTCGTGACGCGCCGCTGATGCAGCAGCCCGGTTTGTGCCAGCAGCAGCGCGCCGCTGCAGACGGAGCCATAGCGCTGGCTGCGCCCGCAGATCGCCCGCAGCTGCGCGCACTGCGTTTCGCTCAGCGTCTGCTGTTCCGCATCCGGCGCGCCCGCCACCAGCAGCGTGTCGATCGGGTGTTGGGCTGCCTCCTCCAGCAAGAAGTCGGCGCTAAGCCGGACGCCGGACGAAGCGGTTATAGCGCTGGAACCCGACGCCATAACGCGCAGGGTATAGAACTGACGCCTCAGCGCGCGGTTCGCCTCGGCAAAGACATCAAGCGGGCCGGAAACGTCGAGCAGCTGCACGCCGGGCAGCGCGAACAGGGTAACTGAGTGAGACATGCGATATGGGCGTCCTGAACTGTCGTTATGACCTTAAACGTCGTTATAAGACAATTTGAGACAAGCGTCATGCGTTTTATGCTCACAGTCAGTTAACCCACTGGAGAATCCTGATGAACTTTCATATAAACGGCGTCACCATTCCTGATACGCAACTCGCCCGCGACGCTACCGCGTTTATTCGCGACCGCGAATCCGATTTGCTGTTTCACCACTCCAGCCGCGTCTACTACTGGGGCGCTTTAGCAGGCCAGCAGCGCGGGCTGAAGGTCGATCGCGAACTGTTGTACATTGGCTGCATGTTTCACGATATTGGCCTGACGCACGAGCACTGTAGCTGCGACAAACGTTTTGAAGTGGATGGCGCGAACGCGGCGCAGGACTTTCTGACCAGCTACGGCATTGCGCAAAGCGATATCGACAAGGTCTGGACGGCGATAGCGCTGCACACTACGCCCGGCATTCCTGAGTTTATGGCGGCGGAAATTGCGCTGGTGACCGCAGGCGTTGAAATGGACGTGCTGGGTATCCGTTACGATGGCTTCAGCGATGAAGAGCGCGAGGCGGTGGTGCAGCAGCATCCGCGCAGCGCCTCCTTTAAAGAGGAGATTATCCAGGCTTTTTACGAGGGTATCCGGCACAAGCCTCAAACCACCTTCGGGAATGTAAAAGCTGATGTGATTGCGGATAAACAGCCTGACTTCGCGCCGCTTAATTTCTGCAGCATTATTCGGCAGTCGCGCTGGAAAGGTTAAGCGGGCAAAGGTGAAGAAAGCAGCCTGGCGGCTGCTTTCTTCCATATCGCGTTACGCTGGCTGCCCCTCCAGCCGGAACTGCTCGACCGACTGCGCCAGCATGGCGGAGTGATCCTCCATAGCGCTGGCGGCGGTGGAGATCTCCTGCACCAGCGCGGCGTTCTGCTGCGTGACGCTGTCCATCTCGTTGACCGCTATAGAGACCTGGCTGATGCCGCGGCTCTGCTCGTCCGATGCAGTAGCAATCTCGTCGATAATCGCCTGCACCGAGGTCACCGCCTGGGTAATCTCCTGCATGGTATCGCCCGCAGTGCGAACCAGGCTGACGCCGCTGTCGACGCGCTGCGTTGATTCTTCAATCAGCGAGGCAATATCTTTCACCGCCGAGGCGCTGCGCTGCGCCAGATTCCGCACCTCAGAAGCGACCACGGCGAAACCGCGACCCTGCTCGCCTGCGCGCGCCGCTTCTACCGCTGCGTTAAGCGCCAGGATATTGGTCTGGAACGCAATGCTGTTAATGATGGCGGTGATATCCCCAATCTTGCGCGCGCTGTCGTTGATTTGCGCCATGGTCTGCACCACCTCGCCCACCAGCGCCTCGCCTTTACGCGCGGTCAGTGAGGCATTTTCCGTCAGCGTCGTCGCCTGATGCGCATTGGCGGCGTTGTGTTTCACCGTCGCCGTAAGCTGCTCCATGCTGGCTGCGGTCTCCTCCAGCGCGGCGGCCTGCTGCTCGGTGCGCGACGCCAGATTGATATTGCCTTTAGCGATCTCCTCCGCGCCGTCGCGTACCGATGCGCTGGTCTCTTTGATATGGCTCACCATGGCGATCAGCCGCGCCTGCATGGTATGCAGCGCATAGAACAGGCTGCTCTGGTCACCCGCTTTCAGCGGAATACGGGTATGAAGCTGCCCATCCGCCACCGCCAGCGCAAAGGCCGCCGCGTCGGCAGGTTCGCCACCCAGCGGACGCAGCACGATACGGCTGAATACGACGCCAAGCAGCAGGCTCACCAGCACAATGCTCGCCAGCATCATCCAGATCGCGTTGTGCAACTGCTGACGCGCGGCGCTCATGACGACGCTCACCGGCGCGGCGACGCCCAGATACCAGACGTTGCTGCTGTTGCCGATAACAACCGGCTGCCAGGTGATCAGGGATTTTTCACCGAGAATAGCGTCATCCTGCTCCATCACGTCAGGTTTCAGGCGGCTCTTGTCGCCTTTCCACATCTGGTTATTTTGCTCTTTGTCAGGCGAGGAGACGATCTTTCCACCGCTGGAGAGCAGCATTGCGTAGCCTGTTCCCTGCCAGGGTTTGATCTCATTGACCCGCTGCTGCAGCGCCGCCAGCGAAATGTCGGAGGTGACGACGCCCCAGAGCTTGCCGCGATCGATAATCGGCGTAGCGATAGAGGTAAGCAGCGTCGGCACGCCGTTATAGGCGTAGCTGTAAGGTTCAGTAGGAAAATCTTTCCGCGTGCGCTGCGCCACCAGATAGTAGTCGCCCTGGCCCGGCGTCAGAAAGGAGGTCAGCGGATGCATCATGTAATGACCCGCCTTATCGCTATCGACAAACCAGGCGTAGCGCCCTTCCGGTGGCTGTCCGCTCTGCGTGGCGAACTCTGCGTCGCGCCCGTCGAAGACATCTTTCTCCAGGATCACCGAAATGGAGAGGTAATCGGGATTGCTGCGGAGCGTATATTCGGTCAGCTTATCCAGGGCGTGCCGGTCATGAATGCCGGCATCCGGCATCGCTATCAGGCTCTGCCCAAGGCTCTGCGCCACATCACGCGCATGGTTAAGGCTCTTTTCCACCTCCATCGCCTTGCTGCGCGCAATCTGCTGCAGATACTCTTCCGCTAGCCTGTGCTGCGCCTGACCTGACTGCCAGCTCAGCACCCCGATGGTGACGGCGAAGCCGGTAGTAATAGTTAACGCGCCGGTCAGCAGCATCATGGCGCGGGTGCTTATTCTTTTTTTTGTGGCGCGATCGGCTTTCATTATTGGTTTTCCCCCACTCTTTCATTTTCTGGTGCTGGTGAATAAAACAGCAAAGCTGTTACAGAGCTTATCGGCGTGGGGTTTTGAAACTTAAGTAAGGATCAGGAAGGAAAAGAGAGAAAAGGAGCGAACGTGCAGCCGTTCGCTCCGAAAACACCGCTATCAGGCTAGTTTATTCAAGGCGTTAACCGCCAGCTGCGCCAGATACTGCGCGGTTGGAAAAAGCGCTTTATCGTCGACGCGGAATTTCGGATGGTGCAGCGCCCAGGGGCCACCTGAACCCACCATCATAAAGGTGCCGGGGATCTTCTGCTGATAGAAAGCGAAGTCTTCACCGATCGGGCTGGCCTCAATGCGGCGCGCCTCAAAGCCGACGTCGCTCGCCTGCTCCAGCGCGAAATCCACCCACTCCGGCGTATTCACCACCGATGGCGGGCCGGCATGCCACAGGAACTCAATATTCGCGCCGAACGCGGCGGCAAGCCCGTCGAGCAGCGCCCGAAAACGCTGCTCGATCAGCGCGCGCGCCTCGGCGCTAAAGGTACGCACCGTGCCTTCCATATAGGCGGTATCCGGGATAACGTTCCAGGTGCTGCCGCTGTGGATCTGCGTAATGGAAACCACAGCGTTCTGATCCGACGGCACGTTGCGGCTGATCAACGTCTGCACCGCGCTGATAATCTGGCCCACAATAATAATGGGATCGTTGCCTTCATGCGGTTTCGCCGCGTGCGCGCCCTTAGCGGCCACTTTGATTTCAAAGCGATCCACGCCCGCCGTCAGCGCGCCCTCTTTGCCGCCCACCACGCCAACCGGCAGGGTAGGATCGTTATGGATGCCGAAAATCACGGCGGCCTCATCCAGCGCGCCGGTGGCGATCAGATCGGGCGCGCCCAGACCGGTCTCTTCGGCGGCCTGAAACAGAATGCGCACGCGGCCTTTCAGCGACGCCGCCTGCTGTTGCAGCAAGATGGCTGCGCCCAGCGCGGCAGAGGTGTGGAAGTCGTGGCCGCAGGCGTGCATAACGCCTGCCCGCTCAGAGGTAAACTCTACGCCGGACTCCTCTTCGATCGGCAGGGCGTCGATATCGGAACGCACCACGACCAGCGGGCCTGACGCCTCGCCCACCTCAGCGACCAGGCCGGTCTTCAGCGGCAGATCGAGAATACGGATGCCCGCTTCGGTGAGCGCGGCGCGAATTTTTTCCGTGGTCTCGAACTCCTGGTTCGACAGCTCAGGAAAACGGTGCATATCGTGGCGAAACGCCTGGATCTGGCTGGCAAGCGCCCTGTCCTGTTCGCGGATCTCTTTCATCTTATCTTCTTCCCATGCGATGGCCTGCGGCAAAGTATGCGGCGGCACGCTTAAATATTGAAATCATCATTGGTTTCGATGTTAGTCATCTGGCGCAAAAAGCGACGCGTCACCGGATTGTCGGAAAAACTGATCACCTGCTCCGCCGGCCCCTGCTCGACAATATGGCCGTCTGCCATAAAGATGACGCGATCGGCCACCTCTTTCGCGAACTGCATCTCATGCGTGACGATCACCATGGTGGTCTTCTGCTGCGCCAAGCTCTTCATTACCTGTAGCACTTCATGCACGCGTTCGGGATCGAGCGCGGAGGTTGGCTCATCGAACAGAATGGCGCGCGGTTTAACCGCCAGCGCGCGCGCAATGCTGACGCGCTGCTGCTGTCCGCCGGAGAGCGTGACCGGATACTGATGCGCCTGCGGCGCCATGCCGACCAGCTCCAGCAGCTTCATCCCGGTCTCGCTGGCCTGCGCTTTCGGCATCTTTTTCACCATGATTAGACCTTCGGTGATGTTCTCCAGCGCGCTTTTGTTGCGAAACAGGCTGTAGTTCTGGAACACCATCGCCGTCTGACCGCGCAGCGCATGCTCTTCTTTCGCGCTGTAGTTCGCGGTATCGAGCGAAACCTCGCCGATCTGGATAACGCCGGACTCCGGCTTTTCCAGCAGGTTAAGGCAGCGCAGCAGGGTCGATTTGCCGGAGCCGGATGGACCGATAATCGCCACCACTTCGCCTTCGCCGATCGTCAGACTGATATCGTTCAGCACGACCTTATCGCCGAAACGTTTATTAAGCTGTTTTACACTGATCATAAGAGCCTTAGCGTTGCAGTGAGTGACTGAGTTTTTTCTCCAGCAGCGCCTGCAGGCGGGCGTAACCGATAATCACCAGCCAGTAAATCAGGCCTACTACGAGGAAAGTTTCGAAGTAGCACAGCGACTCCGCCGCAATCATTTTGCCTTCGGCAAACATTTCAGAGACGCCCAGCGCAAAAGCGACCGAGGTGTCTTTGATCAGCGAAATAAAGGTGTTGCCGGTAGCGGGCAGCGCATTCAGCAGCGCCTGCGGCAGAATGATACGGCGATAGATCTGCGCCCGACGCATGCCGATAGAGAGCCCCGCTTCCATCTGCGTGGGATCGACTGACGCCAGACCGGCGCGGTAGATCTCCGCCATATAGGCTGACGTCTTCAGGCTGAAGCCGATAATCGCGGCGGTGGTGGCGGACATGCCGGTCAGCGCCGGGAACAGCTGCGGCAGGCCGAAGTAGATGATAAAAAGCTGTACCAGCGACGGCATGCCGCGGAACAGCGAGATATAAAGCTCGACCAGCTTGCTCACCACCATCGATTTGCTGTTGCGCAGCAGCGACAGCCCAAGGCCAATCACCATGGCGCACGCCATCGACACCACGGCCAGCATCAGCGTGACCGGCAGATAGCTGAGAATTTGCGGCGAAATTTTCAGCAGATAATTAAAATCAAAATTCATAAAAAGCCCTTAACGACGTTTGCCACCCGGCGGTGGCAAACGTTGACAAGTAAATGCAGGGTTTAGTGAGACGGCTGTACGGTAATATCTTCGCCGAAGTATTTTTCCGAAATCGCTTTCAGGCGACCATCCTTACGCATTGCGTCGATCTCTTTGTCAAACGCGGCGTGCAGCTTGTCGCCCTTCTCATCTTTGTGGAACGGAAAACCGACAGACTCGATGACCAGCGGCTGGCCGACAAACTTCAGCGGCAGACCTTTCTGGTTAATCTCAGCCATCAAAATCGGCCCAGAGTTGACGTAGCCCTGCACGCGATTGTTGATGGCGTCGTTCATCGCGCCGTCGCGGCTCTCGTAAGTGCGGATCGTCACGCCGTTATCGCCAAAGGCTTTTTTCAGGTTAGCCAGGTGGTTGGAGCCGAGCACGCCGGCAATCGTCTTGCCGCGCAGATCGTCCAGCGTGTTGATATTGGCGTTGCCTTTATTGGTAACAATCTGGCTGCCGTAGTAGCTGTAAGGGGTGGAGAAGTTATATTTCTCCTGACGCGCTGGCGTGATAGCAACCACGTTCGCCACGGTATCCAGCTTGCCGCCTTCCAGCTGGCCCATCAGGCCGCTGAAATCTGAGGTGACCCAGTCGATTTTGTAGTTCAGGTCTTTGGCGATCGCTTCGGTAACCTCAACGTCGAATCCGGTCAGCTTGCCATCTTTCTTAAAGGCGCCGGGAAAGCTCAGGCCGGTCGCGCCGACACGAATGGTCGTGGCGTCGGAGCCGCCCTGCGCGGTTTTATCATTGTTGTCACAGGCGCTAAGCAGTGAGGCCGCCATCACGACGGACAGTGCGATTAACCCTTTTTTCATGGTGATTTCCCTCGTCTCTTCTGTGCAGCCGCGCTTAGCGGGCGTGCTGTGTATGAATCGTTTTTTTCATATAAACGGTGATATGACCTTTACCGAGGTCTTTTTTGCTGACCTTCTCAAAGCCCATCGCCTCATAAAGCTGAATCAGCCACGGATGGTTTTCGGCGGTGCCGAGCGAATAGGCTGGCGCGCGCAGCTGCTCGTGCAACACAGCCTGCTCCAGCCAGTCGAGCATCTTCGCTCCCAGCCGCTGACCGCGATAGTGCGGCGCGGTGGCGAACCAGCCGATATGTGGCAGACCGAAGGGACCCGGCAGCGGGCCCCAGGGATAACGCAGCGTCACCGAGGCGACCAGTTCATCCTCGCGGAACATGCCGTAAACCCCGTGAGCGGCGATATGACGCTGCATCTGCGCGGCGTCGGCCGTGGCCGCATCGAATTTAATGCCCAGATCGCGCGCGGAAGCGTAGGCCGCGTGTACCAGCGTGTAATAGGCCGCGGTATCAGCCTCGGTCAGCTGGCGGAAGCTATCGCTCATGCCCGTATCTCCAGCAGTCCTGACGCCTGCGCGGCGGCGATAACCTCATCCACCTTGCGCGGCGCCGAGCCGAGATAGTTCACCGGATCGAGCCAGCCGTTGAGTTCGTCGTCGCTGATGCTGTTATCCATCTGCGGATGGGCGCGCAGCGTCTCTTTGAAGTCGCGCTGCTGTTCGTAGGCCTGCATGGCGCACTCGTACACCACATGGTGCGCGGTCTGCTTGCCCAGCTTTTTGCCCAGTTCGAACATCACCTTTTCTGACAGCAGCAGACCGCCCTGCATATCCAGGTTGCGGCGCATGCGCGCTTCATTCACCGTCATGCCACGCAATATAGCGATGGCGTTTTGCAGCTGCGCCGAAAGGTAAATACAGATTTCCGGCAGGGCGATCCACTCGGCGCGCCAGCTCATGGCGTCGCGCTCGTGTTCGACGTGCATCGATTCATAGATCAGCGCAGCGCTTTTCAGCACCGGCGCGGTCAGGCTGGCCAGCCCCTCCAGCGCAGCGGGATTGCGCTTGTGCGGCATGGTGGTTGAACCTATCTTTCCGGCGGAGAATGGCTCTTCAATCTCGTTGATTTCAGTGCGCATCAGGTTATAAAGCTCGTTGCCGATTTTGCCCAGCGTGCCGCTGATCAGCACCGCAACGGAGGCGAACTCCGAGAAGCGGTCGCGCGCCGACTGCCAGCCGATATTCGGCGTTGCCAGCCCCAGAATATCCAGCGTGCGCTTTTCCACTTCCGGGCCTTGCGGGCCGAAGGAAGCGTAAGTAGAGATGGCGCCGTTGATATTGCCGGTAAGGGTACGGGGTTTGATGTCGTTAAGGCGCGTCAGATGGCGCAGGAATTCATCCAGCCAGACGGCGACTTTAAAACCGAAGGTGGTGGGCAGCGCCTGCATGCCGTGAGTACGGCCCACCATCGGGGTATGCTGATAGCGTCTGGCGACGGCAGAAAGCTCATTGGCCAGCACAGTTGCGTCGCGCTGGATAATGGCAAAAGCGTCGCGCAGTTGCAGTACGGTAGCGGTATCAACGATATCCTGCGTGGTTGCGCCATAGTGAATAAACTCGCCCGCCTCGCCGCACTGTTTTTGCAAGGCTACCAGCGTCGGCATCAGCGAGTGTTTCATCTGCGCGCCCTGCTGAGCGATATCGTCGATATTCAGCTGTGATGGATCGGCGCGTTCAACAATGGTCTTTGCCGCCTGCGCCGGGATAACGCCAAGTTCGCCTTCTGCCTGAGCCAGCGCGACCTCGACCTGTACCTGCTGTTTCAGCCGGTTCTGCTCCGACCAGACAGCGCGCATTTCTGGTGTACCAAAATTATTGCCAATTAAAAGAAAATCAATAATATGTGACGACATATCTATGTCACTTGTGTTGTTTTACGAAGCCCTAAAATAACACCTTCAAACCGCCTTACTGATAATGGAAAAACATATCTTATAGCGGCAGGTTATAACCATCTGGCAAAAGCCGGATGCGTGCCGCCAGGCGGTCGAAAGCGGTAAAACGGCCTCAGGCCTTGCCAGCAAAGGAAAGCAGCAAACGTTAATGATGAGGTTGTAAATAAATATCGGATTTCTTTTTGCGTTTTTGTTATAAAGCCGTCACCTTCGCCTCTTTTTCAGAACAATACCCTCCTCTTTTTTCTCCATTATGCGTACTGCGCGCCGCTGTTTCAGGCCTGCGCTTTGCCACGTACGACGCCTCTATTACACTGTGCCCATCGCGTTTAACGTTTATGGATAATAAAGATGATGATTGAAAAGGCGGATGAACAGTTTCTGCACACTTTTTTAGGCGAGCCGGTTGTGTCTATTGAACCCGGTTCTGCGCAGGCAGAAACGATACGCCAGACGTTGCAGAGCGCTCGTGCTCAGCGCAATGTTGAAGTAGAAAGCGACTGGAAACGCAACGCGCTGTTCCTCGCGCTGTTTGTGTTTCTCTACGCCGCGCTCGGCGCATCCCTGACGCTGGATCTGTCGCGCGGCACCGGCCATAAAAGCCTCGACTATGCGTTGCAGGCAGTGCCGGTACTGATCGCCTTCTCCGGCTTTTTTATCTCGCTGCTGTTTCTGTTTGTTACCCGCAGCAGCGCCCGCCGTCTGCAAAACTGGGAGCGCGCAATTGTGCTGCTGGAGAAATATACCGGCGGCAGCGTGTATAAGCAGATTATGGATCTGGGCGCGCGTACCACTCACTACTCGTTTTCCGCCATCAATGTCGCGCTGGCGCTGTTTATCTGCGTCACATGGGTAGTGATGTATAACTTCTTTACCTTTACCACCAGCGGCGTAATCGGCAGCGTTATCTCGCTGTTTATTACCACCATGACCTATGTGATCCTGGATATTCAGCTGCTGAAGCCGCACCGGCTGGACCATGAGGAACCGGTCGGGCTGGAAAAAGAGGAAAAGCAGGACGATAAAGAATCGTCAGAGGAAAAACCGAACAGGTAAGTGCTCGGCTATGGAGAGTAGCCAGCCCTGGCGCGCGGCCTCTCTCTTTAGCGGCAATACATAAATGAAAAGCCCGACGCGCTGGCGTCGGGCTTTTATCAGCCATTAACGGCTCGGATGGTTTACTTCAACCGGGCGCAGATCAAACAGCAGCACTTCAGCATTGTCGCCCCCGCTAAAGGTCAGGCTTTTCTCGTTGCGCACCCGCGCCCCGTCGCCCGCCTTAAAGCTGATGCCGTTCACCGTCACGCTGCCGCGTGCGACATGAATATAGGCGTAGCGCTCCTCGTTTAGCGTAAAAGTCTGCTGCTCATCGCCATCGAACAAACCGGCATAGAGACGCATATCCTGACGCACCGACAGCGCGTTATCTTCGCCTTCCGGCGAGACAATCAGGCGCAGCTGACCGCGTTTTTCGCTTTCCGGCACTGAAATCTGCTGATAGCCAGGCTGCGTTCCTTTTTCCGCCGGCACAATCCAGATCTGCAGGAAATGCACGCCATCGCTTTTCGAATGGTTGAATTCGCTGTGCGTCACGCCGCTGCCTGCGCTCATCAGCTGCACGTCGCCAGGGACGATAACCGAACCGGTGCCCATGGAGTCTTTATGCTCCAGCGCGCCCTCCAGCACGTAAGAGAGGATCTCCATATTAGAGTGCGGATGCGCGCCGAAACCGCGTGCAGCAGCAACCCGATCGTCGTTGATCACCAGCAGGTCGGAAAAGCCGCTCTGTTTTGGATCCCAGTAATTCGCGAACGAGAAGGTGTGGCGTGAATGCAGCCAGCCGTGGTCGCCGAGGCCGCGTTGCTCTGACAGTCGTTGCTCAATCATGGTCTGCTCCTGTTATGTAAAAGGGGAAGCGCCTTTGCCCTTCCGATGGAACAGACAATACCGTAAACTAATTTCCACAAAAACAGGCTGTAATGGCAATCACTGTCACAAATAAGTGGACAATATGCTGATAGAAGACCTTCGTATCTATGTCGCCGTTATTCATGCAGGCAACTTCACCGCCGCCGCGGAGCAGCTCATGCTCTCCAAGCAGTATGTCAGCCGCCGCATGGCCGCGCTGGAGGCGTCGCTCGGGTCGCAGCTGCTGAGCCGCAATACGCGCAAACTCTCGGTGACGGAGGCGGGTATGCTTTTCCTGCCGCACGCGCAGCGCATTCTCGACGATATCCGCGAAGCGGAGCAGGCGATGTCGACGCGTCGGCAGGAGCTTCACGGCACCTTCCGCATCAGCATGCCGATGTCGTTCGGCATGAGCCACCTTTCACCGCTTATTGCGCAGTTCCTGGCGCAGCATCCTGCCCTGCAGTTTCATATTGAACTGGCGGATCGTTACGTCGATATGATCGGTGAAGGGTTCGATATGGCTATACGCATCGGCGCGCTGGCCGATTCGACGCTCATTGCGCGCCGTCTCGGCGAACAGCGGCGTCTGATCTGCGCCAGCCCCGCTTATCTGGCGCGGGCGGGCGAACCCGACACGCCGGACGATCTGGCACAGCACGCCTGTCTGCGCTACGGACGGGAAGCCTTAAGCGGCTGGGAGCTACAGCAGTCGGGCAAACGCCGAAGCGTGACCGTACAGGGCCCGATGCTGAGCAACAACGGCGAAGTGCTGCGCGATGCGGCGATTGCCGGGCTGGGGCTGGTGCTGCTGCCGGAATTTATTGTCGGGCCGGCGCTGAAGCGCGGCGAACTGGTCAGCGTGCTGGAGCCATTCCAGCCTGCGCCGCTCTGCCTGAATGCGGTCTATCCGCAGCATCGCCAGCGCAGCGAAGTGAACCGCGTGCTGCTGAATTTTTTGCAGGAACAGCTGGGAAACAGAGCGGGCTGAACAGCCCGCTCGCGTTCAGAGGGTGACGTAGAGATGCAGCACGCGCACCAGCTGGGTGACAAAACCATATTCGTTGTCATACCAGGAAACGGTTTTAACCAGCTGGAGGTCGCCCGCTTCGCTGATTTCCGTCTGGGTTGCATCAAAGACAGAGCCGTAAGGCACGCCGATTACGTCGGTGGAGACAATCTGGTCTTCCGTATATTTAAACGACTCATTGTTCTCGCAGGCGCGCTTCAGCGCCGCGTTAACCTCGTCGACCGTGACTTTTTTCTCCAGAATCGACACCAGCTCGGTGACCGAACCCGTTTTGGTCGGCACGCGCTGCGCGTGGCCTTTCAGCTTGCCGGTCAGCGCCGGGATCACCAGCCCAATCGCCTTCGCCGCGCCGGTGCTGTGCGGGATAATATTTTCCGCCGCCGCGCGCGATGAGCGGAAATCTTTGCCGCGCGGCCCATCCACCAGCGCCTGGGTGCCGGTATAGGCATGGATTGTGGTCATGGTGCCAACTTTAATGCCAAAGCTGTCGTGCAGGGCTTTCGCCATCGGCGCAAGGCAGTTGGTGGTGCAGGAGGCAACGGAAATGATCTTGTCCTCCGCGCTGATGGTGTCGTGGTTAACGTTATACACAATGGTTTTCATATCGCCTGCCGGCGCAGAGATCAACACCTTGCCTGCGCCAGCGTCCAGATGCGCCTGCGCTTTTTCCGCTGAGGTGTAGAAACCGGTACATTCAATAACAACGTCAACGCCCAGCGATCCCCACGGAATGTTCTTCGCCTCTTTCTCCGCAAAGACGGTAATTTTCTTGCCGTTGACCAGCAGCGCATTGCCGTCCACGCTGACGTCGCCATGGAAGGCGCCGTAGTTGGAGTCATATTTCAGCAGATAGGCCAGCATTTCTGGCGAGGTGAGATCGTTAATCGCGACCACCTCCACCGCCTCCTGCTGCTCCAGAATGCGTCGTAAAACCAGACGGCCAATACGTCCAAAACCGTTGATGCCAATTTTCTTCATGGTGATCTCCCAAATCCGGTAACACTGCGTGTTGAGGGTTAATGACGGGTGAATCTGCGCATGGAACCATTACTGCATAACAACGTTGCACTGCGGTGAAGTGGGAGAGTATAGCCTTTGCGGCCTGGCTAAACTTATCCGTAAGAGTGGCGCGCGAGGTAAGCGACAGGCAGAAAAAAACCGCCGTCGGCGGTTTAATTCTTAAAGCGTTTTCGCCGGAACATGGCGTTCTGTTTACTCCGGTTCACCTTTCTTTTGGCATAGGCCATAATGGTGGTCCAGTCGGGATCGGCGGTATTTTTCATATAGTGGCTCAACGCCTCCGCCAGTTCGCTCCATTTTTGCACCTGTAGCTGCGCATCGTTGGCCAGCGTCATTTTAAGCGTCTCGATAAGCCCGTCGACCCGCTTTTTAACATCCTGTAGTTTTTCGCCTGTCTGATACCCTGCTGCAATACGTCTTAACTCAAGCGCGTAATGATCAATATCGATCTCTGTTATGTACAAACCTACCTCTGCTCTTTCTGGCCTGACCCATAAGCATAGCGTTTAAAAACGCATGCGTTGCGCAAAAGCAGCAGTAAACAAACTGCTGCTTCAGAGATGTCACAATGTGCTAAGCGCGTCGTGTCAACAGCAGCGTCTGCCCTCCAGGATAAAGGAGCATTCAGTTACCGGCTCAGACCGTACGGAACACCGCCACCATATGACGCAGCTGCCCGGCGCGTCCAGCCAGATCGTCCGCTGACGCCGCTGACTGCTCCACCAGCACCGCGTTCTGCTGCGTTACCTGATCCATCTGATTGACCGCGATATTGACCTGCGAAACGCCGCTGCTCTGCTCCGCTGAAGAGGAGGAGATATCGCGGATAAGCTGTGAGGTCTGTTCAATAGCGCTCAGGCTCTGCTTCACCTTATCGCCTGCGCTTTGCGCCATGTTTATTCCTTCCTGCGCCTGGCTGACCGAGTGTTCGATCAGGCTTTTTATCTCCTTCGCGGCGCTGGCAGAGCGTTGCGCCAGCGCGCGCACTTCCGTCGCCACGACCGCAAACCCTTTGCCCGACTCGCCGGCCCTGGCGGCTTCTACGGCGGCGTTCAGCGCCAGGATATTGGTCTGAAACGCAATACTGTCGATCACAGAAGTAATCTCTGCTATCTGGCCTGAGCTGCAGTGGATCTTGCGCATGGAATCCATTACCGAATCCATCGCCTCGCCGCTCTTCAACGCCGCCTGAGTGGCAGAAACCGCTTTATCAGATGCAAAACGGGTGTTGTCGGCGTTCTGCTGAATAATCGACGCCAGCTGCTCCATGCTGGCGGCGGTTTGCGCCAGAGAGGCGGCCTGTTCTTCGGTGCGGGAAGAGAGATCCCCGTTGCCCTGCGCAATCTCTTCTGAAGACGTTGCGATGGTGGCGGCGTGGTTTTTAATATCGGAAACCAGTCGGGCAAGGTGCTGCTGCATCTTCATTAGCGCATGCAGCAGTTCGGCCATTTCGTTGCTGCCGCCGATGTGAAGCGTGGAGGTCAGATCCCCTGCCGCGACACTGCTGGCAAGACGTACCGCATCCTGTAGAGGACGCGTAACCGAGCGGCTGATCATCAGCGCCATAAAAATCGCCACCAGCGCTACCGCCAGCAAACCGGCCAGCAGCATATATTGTTGATGACGATGCATGTCAATTTGCGTCTGCAGCATCTGCGCCAGCCGATCGCCATTTTGCGCGCCCAGCGTGCTGAACTGATTAATGGCCTGGGTAAAAGTCTGGACATATTCCACCGGTGTAACGCTGGCGCTTCTGCTGACAAACACGCGTTCAGCAAGCTGCAGCGCGCTAAGGGCCTGTCGGTTCGCCTCCTGCGCGGCCGCGCTGAAATCCGCAGCCAGCGCGGGTTCAATGGCATACACCTTCTCCAGGTTGCTATTGAACTGCTCCAGCGCCGTTTTGCCCGCTTCGACCTGGAAAGCCATGCGGCTAAAATCGCGTTCTGAAATCGCACCGGATGCGATCAGGGAGGCACCAGCCGCGCGGATTTGTCCCAGCGTTTCGGTTAGCTGCGGCAGCCGGTTAAAAATGCTGGTAATCAGCTGATAGGTGTTGAGGTCGCTGTCGAGCGACATACCGTAATAGTCCAGAATGTCGCGATTAGCGCTCAGCATAAGCTCAATAAGACGCGCGTGCGCAGTCAGGCTGTCGGCAAAAGAGAGCGTGCCGCTGTTAATATCGTTTTGCAGCTGCGTCCACGCCTGGTTCATCTGATCGAGGCGCTGTAAAGGCTGGGCGCGCATATCCTGCTGGCGCAGCGTTGACTGGATATCCTCAGAGAGGCCATTGATTTCAGTCATCAGCGCCACGCGCGGCGGGTTGTCTGGCTTCTTTAACGCGATAGCGATGGCGGTTTCAGCACGATGACGCTGCAGCAGGTTCAGCAGCCTGAGCATCTGTTTCTCGACGGGGATGCCGCTAAGCTCGCGATGCTTAGCATCAATAAGCTGGTTTCCCGTGTGGATAAATAGCGTTGTTGGCAAAACAAACAAAATCAGGGCAAATAAGCCCAGAATAAGAAATTTAGCGGGCAGGTTTATTTTATCGAGCAGGTTCTTCATCACTTTCCTTCCTGGTTAGTCTGTCTGATGACAATGGGCAATAAATGTAAAAATTAAGCCGGGCCAATTTTTCAATAAATAGTTGGGCTTTAAGGCAAATAGTTGGAT
>NZ_DJDN01000006.1:0-21868 GCF_002431095.1 Pantoea sp. UBA5923
GAGCGTGGAAGGCGTGACCGACACGCGCGCCATTGAAGAGGTGGGTCTGAGCGAGGCGCAGGTAGAGGAGATGTATCGCTACCTGGCGATCGCTAACTACGAAGACCGCTTCGTGATCCCCACCAGCCATCGCGAACTGGCACGCGAAGCCTTCCCGGAGCGCAACGGCTGCGGCTTTACCTTTGGCGACGGCTGCCACGGCAGCGACACCAAATTTAACCTGTTCAACAGCCGCCGTATTGACGCGATCAATATCGGCGATAAAGCGGGAGGCGAATAATGGCGCTGATTAAAATTGTCGCCCTGCTGCTGGAGTATCCCGACGAGGCGCTCTGGCAGCTGCAGGACGACGTTCGCGAACCGGTCAGCGCGCAGGATCCGGCGCTGCTGCCCTTTATTGACCGCTACTTCGCCACGCCGCCGCTGGATATGCAGGCGGAATGGTGCGCGCTGTTCGAACGCGGCCGCGCGACCTCGCTGCTGCTGTTTGAGCATGTGCATGCGGAGTCGCGCGATCGCGGTCAGGCGATGGTCGATCTGATGGCGCAGTATGAGCGCGCCGGACTGGAGCTGGACTGCCGCGAACTGCCGGATTACCTGCCACTCTATCTGGAGTATCTCAGCCTGCAGCCGGAGGCTGAGGCGCAGCAGGGACTGCTGGATGTTGCGCCGATCCTGGCGCTGATCGGCGGGCGCCTGAAAGAGCGCGGCAGCGACTTCAGCGCCTTATTCGATACGCTGCTGAGGGTGGCGAACAGCCCGCTGAGCAGCGAAAGCGTGGCGGCTCAGGTCGCCAGCGAGACGCGTGACGATACGCCCGCCGCGATGGATGCGGTCTGGGAAGAGGAGCAGGTGAAGTTTATGGATAACAACGCCTGCGACGGCTCGGCGCAACAGCAACATCAGCGGCGTTTTCGCGACGAAACCGCGCCGCAATATCTCGATCTCTCCGCTGGAGGAACAGCCTGATGCACTATTTAAACGTGTTGTTCTTTGATATTTACCCTTATCTGTGCGGCACCATCTTCCTTGTCGGAAGCTGGCTGCGTTATGACTACGGTCAGTACACCTGGCGCGCCTCATCCAGCCAGATGCTGGATAAAAAGGGTATGCGCTTCGCCTCGAACGTGTTTCATATCGGCATTCTCGGCATCTTCTTCGGCCACCTGTTTGGCCTGCTGACGCCGCACTGGATGTATGAACCGTTCCTTGCCATCGCCACCAAGCAGAAAATCGCCATGGGCGCGGGCGGCGTTTTCGGCATTATGACGCTGGTCGGCGGCTTCCTGCTGCTGAAGCGTCGTCTGCTTAACCCGCGCATCCGCGCCACCTCAACACGCGCCGATATTGTCATCATCGGCATCCTGGTGGTGCAGTGTACGCTGGGCCTGACCTCGATCCTCTTCTCTATGCAGCACCTCGACGGCGTGGGCATGATGAAGCTGGTCGGCTGGGCGCAGGCGATTGTGACCTTCCAGGGTAACGCCTCGCACTGGCTGGATGGGGTAGAGTGGATTTACCGCGTGCACCTGATCCTTGGTATGACGATCTTCCTGGTGTTTCCCTTCACGCGTCTGGTTCACGTCTGGAGCGCGCCGGTGGAATACTTCACGCGCCGGTATCAGGTGGTAAGAGCCCGTCGCTAAGCGTTACCTTCAGCGCCAGCCATTTCTGCGGCTGGCGCACTATTGCTCCCGCCGCTGATTGACATTTTCTTAACGCTGTCGCGTCTTTACAGTAACTGAGATAACGCCGCTTTTTTTAATTTAATTAACATTTTTATTAACTCCTTTTAGTTTCATACTGTGACAAGGATCGCTTCCCTCCCTACGCTTAATCTCAGGCATTAATAAAAGGTGAAGCGTGCATGTTGATAAAAATGAAGCGAGAGCGATCGCATACTGAAGACCGTTATCTTGCTGTCTGGCTGGCGACGGCGGCTGGTGTGCTGAATGCCATGGCGTTAGGCGCATTTGGTTTTTTTCCCTCTCATATGTCGGGCAATACCTCTCAGCTCTCCAGCGAAGTGAATAACAGCGATCTGCGCGATCTCACTTTTCTCGGCTGCCTGCTGCTTGCCTTTGTCGCGGGTGCGGTAACAGCGCGGCTGGCGGTTATCGCCGGTCTTAAACACAATCTGCGCACCATATTCTGCCAGGTGCTGGCGGTGGAAGGGGTGGCGCTGCTCTGTCTGTCGCTGTTCGAAATCTTTTTCTACTCCTCCGGCAATAACCGTGAAGTGCTGGTGCTGCTGGGTTTTCTGATGGGCGTGCACAATTCCACTTCGACGCAGTTATCTAACGGCCGCGTGCGCGCCACCCACATTACCGGCACCCTGACCGATGCGGGCATCTCGCTGGCGTCGGTGCTGAGCGCTATGCTGCGGCGCGATCCGTCGAAAAACGCGCACGCGCAAAAGAAGCAGTTAAAAACGCACCTGACAACCATCTTTTCGTTTCTGGGCGGCGGCATCGCCGGGCTGTGGCTGTTTCGACTGGCGGGCTTTCACGCCATGGCTGCGCTGGGCGCGACGCTTATTCTGCTGGCGCTCTCCTCTATGGCACTGACCCTGATAAAAGTAAGAAGAACCGCTTTCGCTGTAAGACGCTGATCCTTCCTGGCGAATAACCGGTAAGCATACATCAGGATTTTTGTTACATATCAATACGTAACTCTGACGGACGCAACTGATGACCTGCCTATACTTTCATCAGTTGCGCATCCTGCTTACCGGCCCGTCAGGGCCTCTTCCTGCGAGGTTATTATGATCACGCTTCATCACGCGATTAAGATCGCCGCACCGCGCCCGGCGGTATACGCTGCACTGACCGATATCGAACAGATGGCCGCCTGGCATGCGGGCGAAATTAAAGGGAAAATTGCCGAAGGTGAAATCCTGACGCTGCGCCCAAAACCGGAAACCCACTTTAGCTGGCGCACAGAGACGCTTGAGCAAGACAAACGCATTGTCCAGACCTCGCTGATTGAAACCGACAGCCACGCCGGAAAGATCCTCTCTTTTCAGCTCTCCGATCTAGAAGAAGGCCGCACGCTGGTTGCGCTCACGCATGGCGAATGGGCCGTGGACGATCCGCACCTGCCGTTTTGCAACACCTACTGGGGAGAAGTGCTGTTTCAGCTAAAAACGTATCTGGAAACCGCTTAAGGAGAAGCTGCTATGCCACAGAAAAAACCCACCACCTGGCACCTGGTCAAACCCGGTGAATCGCATCCGCAGGGCTGGAAAGTGCCGCCGGTTAACGATCTGCGTTCCGCTATTGAACTGCTAAAAACCCTGCCGGGGCACTATATTGAAACCGATCGCGAGGTTGACCCGAATGCTGAACTGGCGGGCGTTTATCGCTATATCGGCGCAGGCGGTACCGTGATGCGCCCGACGCGCATCGGCCCGGCGATGACCTTCAATAAGATTAAGGGCTTTCCCGACGCGCGTGTGCTGGTGGGATTGATGGCGAGCCGCGAGCGCGTCAGCGCGCTGCTGGGCGCGCCGGTGCGCGAACTGGGCATACAGATGGCGGAAGCGCGCAAGAACGTGACGCCGCCGGTGATGGTCGATAAGGCCCAGGCGCCCTGTCAGGAGGTGGTTTATCGCGCCGAGGATGAGGGTTTCGATCTGCGCAAGATCCTGCCCGCGCCGACTAACACCAGTGAAGATGCCGGCCCCTATTTCTGCCTGGGGCTGGTGCTCGGCAGCGATCCTGACGATCGCGATAACGCAGACGTCACCATTCATCGTCTCTGCGTACAGAGCAAAGATGAGCTTTCTATCTTCTTCGCGCCGGGACGTCATATCGACGCTTTCCGTCAGAAAGCAGAGGCGGCAGGCAAACCGCTGCCGGTGTCGATCAATATGGGGCTGGACCCGGCTATCTACATCGGCGCGGAGTTTGAAGCGCCAACCACGCCGTTCGGATTCAACGAACTGTGCGTAGCGGGCGGCCTGCGCGGCAAGCCGGTGGAGCTGGTAGAGTGCCTGAGCGTTAACCAGCGGGCGATTGCGCGCGCTGAGGTGGTGATAGAAGGGGAGATCCTGCCGGGCGTGCGCGTCAAAGAGGATCAAAACAGCCAGACCGGCAAGGCGATGCCGGAGTTCCCTGGCTATACCGGTGAAGCTAATCCCGCGCTGCCGGTTATCAAAGTGAAGGCGATCACCACGCGGCGCAATCCCATCCTGCAAACCCTGGTAGGGCCGGGCGAAGAGCACGTCAGCCTGGCGGGGATCCCGACCGAGGCGAGCATTCATATTGAATGCGAAGACGCGCTGCCGGGACTGGTGAAAAACGTTTATGCGCACAGCGCAGGCGGCGGTAAGTTCCTGGCGGTGCTACAGGTGCAAAAACGCAACGCAGGGGACGACGGCATGACGCGGCAGGCGGCGCTGATTGCGCTGGCGGTCTACCGGGAGTTGAAAAACGTGATTCTGGTGGATGAGGATGTCGATCTCTTCGACACCGATGATGTGCTCTGGGCGATGCAGACGCGCTATGTCGGCGATCTCGATACCCTGTTTGTGCCGGGCGTCGCGGGCCATGTTCTCGATCCGTCGCAGCAGCCGTTCTACGACCCGCGCCTGACGGCAAAAGGTACCACCAGCAAAACTATCTTTGACTGCACTGTGCCTTATCATCTGAAAGCGCACTTTATCCGCGCGCAGTTTAAAGAGGTCGATCCCAGCCTGTGGGCGCCGGAGCTGTTCGGTAAGGAATAATCCTGAGGCAATAAAAAAGCCGGTAACGAGCGTTACCGGCTTTCGCTTTCAGCATCTGGGGGTTAGCCCACCAGCGGCTTCGCGGTTTTCTCCACCAGCGCCAGCAGGACTTTAATATCCTCCAGCGTCACGGTCGGGTTAAGCAGCGTCAGCTTCAGGCAGGTTACGCCGTTGTGCTCGGTCACGCCTACGTTGGCGCGGCCCGATTCCAGCAGCGCGTCGCCGATACGCTGGTTAAGCAGTGCGGTTTCGGCGAGATCGCGGCAGCCCGTTTCCGGGTGGAAGCGGAACAGCACGCTCGCCAGCTGCGGCTTCATTACCAGCTCCAGCAGCGGATGCGCGCTGATATATTTCGCGACCTGCTGCGCCAGCGTAACGCCGTGATCGATAATCGCCGCGTACTGCTTCTGTCCCAGCGCTTCCAGACCCATCCACAGTTTCAGCGCGTCGAAACGGCGCGTGGTCTGCAGAGATTTGGAAACCAGATTCGGCACGCCCGCCTCTTCGTCGAACTCAGAGTTGAGGTAGGCCGCCTGATAGCGCATCAGCTCATAGTTCGCCGCATCTTTCAGCAGGAACGCACCGCAGCTGATGGTCTGGAAATACTGCTTGTGGAAGTCGAGCGTAACGGAGTCCACCAGCTCAAGGCCGTCCAGATAGTCGCGGTATTTTTCCGACAGCAGCAGCGCGCCGCCCCATGCCGCATCGACGTGTACCCAGATATTGTTTTGGGCCGCCAGCGCGGCGATGTCGCGCAGCGGATCGATCGCGCCGGCATCAGTGGTGCCTGCGGTAGCGACAATCGCCAGGATCTGCTCGCCGTTGGCTTTCGCCTGGGCGATTTTTTCCGCCAGATCGGTGACGTCCATACGGGCGTATTCGTCGGTTTTCACCTGGGTGACGCACTGGTAACCCAGGCCGAGCAGCGCCATATTCTTCTGCACAGAGAAGTGGGCGTTTTCGGAACAGAACACCTTCAGCTTACGCAGGTCGCCAACCAGGCCATCCTGCTGCACTGAGTGGCCCTGACGCGCGAAAAAGGCGTCGCGCGCCAGCATCAGGCCCATCAGGTTGCTCTGGGTGCCGCCGCTGGTAAACACGCCCGCATCGCCCGCTTCATAGCCAACCTGGGCGCGCAGCCACTCGATCAGCTTCATCTCGATGATGGTGGCCGACGGGCTCTGATCCCAGGAGTCCATGCTCTGGTTGGTGGCGTTAATCAGCACTTCCGCCGCCTGGCTAACCACCAGGCTCGGGCAGTGCAGGTGCGCCACGCACTGCGGATGATGTACCGCCAGGCTGTCTTTCAGGAAGAACTCGACCGCGCGCTCGATGGCGGCCTGGTTGCCCAGGCCGGTCGGGTTGAAGTCCAGCGCGATACGCTCGCGCAGTTCAGCGACGGTTTTACCCTGATACATCTCAGGCTGCTTCAGCCACTCGACGACCGCTTTGCTGCTCTGCTCAATCACCTGCTGGTAGGCTTCGATGCTCTGCGCCGAACCCGCGAGGATCGGATTTAATTCTGACATTTTAATCCCGCTCCACTTAAACCGGCTTAACGCCAGCGGCCAGCAGCGCCTGCTCGAACTTGTCGAGGAACACTTCCAGCTCCTGATTGGTAATCAGCAGGGAAGGCAGCAGACGCAGCACGCAGCCGTGACGACCACCGCGCTCAAGGATCAGGCCAGATTCGAAGCACTTCTTCTGCAGCAGCGCAGAGAGGTCGCCGTCCGCCGGATAGCAGCCCAGCTGATCTTTAGCTTCGTTCGGCTTAACGATCTCGATACCGATCATCAGACCCAGACCGCGTACGTGACCGATAACCGGGAAACGCTTCTGCATTTCGGCCAGTTTGCCTTTCAGCCACTCGCCTTGCTGCGCCACTTTATCAGCGATGTTCTGCTCTTTAAGGATCTTCAGCGTGGTCAGGCCGGTCGCCATCGCCAGCTGGTTGCCGCGGAACGTACCGGTATGGTGGCCCGGCGCCCAGGCGTCGAACTGCTTTTTAATGCCGAGTACGGCCAGCGGCAGGCCGCCGCCAACGGCTTTAGACATCACGATGATATCGGGCTGAATGCCTGCGTGTTCGAAAGCGAAGAACTTGCCGGTACGCGCGAAGCCCGCCTGCACTTCATCGATGATCAGCAGAATGCCGTGTTCTTCGGTCACTTTACGGATGCGCTGCAGCCACTCGGCCGGTGCCGGGTTCACGCCGCCTTCGCCCTGAACGGCTTCCAGGATCACCGCCGCAGGTTTGCGCACGCCGCTTTCCACGTCGTTGATCAGGTTTTCGAAGTAGTAGGTCAGCGCTTTCACGCCCGCTTCGCCGCCAATGCCCAGCGGGCAGCGGTAGAGGTGCGGATAAGGCATAAACTGCACTTCCGGCATCATGCCGTTTACCGCTTCTTTCGGCGACAGGTTACCCGTTACCGAGAGCGCGCCGTGAGTCATACCGTGGTAGCCGCCAGAGAAAGCGATCACGCCGGAACGGCCGGTCGCTTTTTTCGCCAGCTTGATCGCCGCCTCAACGGCGTCTGCGCCGGACGGACCGGTAAACTGCAGCTTGTACTCTTTACCCTGACCTGGCAGCAGAGACAGCAGGTATTCAGAGAACGCATCTTTTAACGGCGTTGTCAGATCGAGAGTATGTAACGGCAAGCCGCTGGTAATGACATTTTGGATGCTCTGCAATACGTCAGGATGATTATGACCCAGCGCCAGCGTACCCGCGCCTGCCAGGCAGTCGAGGTACTCTTTATTGTCGGCGTCGGTAATCCATACGCCTTTAGCCTGGGTAATCGCTAACGGTAACTTGCGGGGATAACTTCTGACGTTTGATTCGAACTCAGCCTGACGGGCCAAATAGGTTTCATTGTTTGCGTTTGAAGTGGCATCTAAAGAATCAATACGGACTTTATCCGTCATCATATCTCTCCTACAACCGAGGCAATCGCGTGTGCCGCAGTTGAATAAATGTAAAAAAACGGGTTACCTGATTTTAGGCGCGGCCAATATAGAGCTTTTGCGATTCGGGCTCAATCTTTTATTTTGTTTAGATTTGTTTTCGCTTATTTAAAAACGATCCTTTAAGGGGGCGCTGCCGACAGGGAAAGCATGCGCGAGCCTTATGACGCCTGTGTTAAAGCGATGTGACGGCGTAGCGGCCAGCGGCTTTTCAACGACGGTAAAAAAGCGTAACCGAAGAAGAAACAGGCAATTAAATGCCTTTTTTGTTGATGTTATAAACAAAAGAGCCGCTGAAAATTATCACTACGTAAATTAAACTGCTGCGCAAAGGTTAAGTTATATAAAAGGCTTAACCTTACGTGCGGGAAACATATTTAAACCAAATTGTTTGCAGGAGGAAACTTTAACGCAGCAGTGAAGGAACCAGCGCAGCGGAAACGGAATCGTGCAGCACGCGTTGCGCCTCAGGATTCAGGCTGCGGTTTTGCCACAGGGTAATACCGATACGACCCGCCGCAGGCAGAGTCGCCTCGACGATTCGCAGATTGCGCGGCAGGCCGATGGGCGATCGCAGCGTAATGCCTAAACCGGCCTGAACAGCCGCCCAGATACCGCTGAGGCTCGGGCTGGTAAAGACGACGCGCCACGCGATGCCGGCGCGATCCAGCGCGGCGATGGCGCGGGTGCGCATCTGGCAGGGCGCATCAAACATCACCAGCGGTAATGGTTCGCCACTCTCCAGTAACATCTTTACCTCTGTCTGCGGCGAGGCGATCCATACCAGCGGACACTCTCCTAAAAACTCACTTTCATCGAGCGCCTCTTCAGGTTGCCACAGCAGCGCGATATCCACCTGTTTCTCCGTCGCTGCCTGGCGCAGCGCGCGGTTGCGGTCAATACGCGCGGTGATGCTGAGTCCCGGATGCTGCTGAGTCAGCTGACTTAACAGCCCCGGCATTAAGGATTCTCCAAAATCCTCCTGCATAGCGATACGCAGCTCACCCTGCAGCATTTCACCGCGAACGGCGCGTTGGGCTTCGTCATTCAGCGCCAGCAGGCGGCGCGCATAGCTCAGCAAAATCTCGCCGCTGGGCGTGAGCGCGAGCTTGCGGCCTTGCTTCACCACCAGCCCGGCGCCGCACTGCATTTCCAGCTTTTTTAGCTGCGCGCTGACGGCAGAGGTAGAACGACAAAGCCGCTCGGCGGCCAGCGCGAAACTGCCGTATTCGATGCCCGCCACGAAGCTGCGCAGCGCATCCATATCCAGAGAGAGCGGGATTTTGTTCATAGCGTCCTGAAAATCGGGATTAACCGTCTTGAATAATTCGATTTTCAGGATAGTAGCAGAAGGCGACACTGACGCTGAACAATAAATAAGGAGCGGCAATGAATAAAACCATTGATAGAGAGACCCTTACGCAGGCGTCGCCCAAACTGGCTGAAATCACGCAAGACCTGCTGTTCGGCGATATCTGGCAGCGAGGCATTCTGACGCCGCGCGAGCGCAGCCTGATAACGCTGGCATGTCTGGCTGCGCTGGGGCGGGAGAAGCAGCTTCCCTGGCATATCCGCTTCGCCGCAGAAAACGGGGTAAGCCGTAGCGAAATGAGTGAAGCCTTTACCCATCTGGCTTTCTATGCCGGCTGGCCTGCCGCCGTGACTGCGCTGCACCATCTGTCAAAGGACGAACTGCCAGAGGAGGAAAGCCCATGCCGCTGACCCGCATCACGCTTCATGAGGACGTCAGCGCATCCCGCATCGCGTTGATTTCAGACATCCTGCATAACACGCTGGTGGAGGCTTTCGACGTCCCTGAGCAAGATCGCTTTCAGATTGTGGAAAAGCTGCCCGCGGCGCAGCGTATTTATGACAAACATTATCTGAGCGGCACGCGCAGTGACGATTTCATCCTCTTTACGCTGCTGGCAGGCAGACCGCGTTCGGCGGCGCAGAAGGCTGACTTCTGCCGGACGCTGGCGCAGCGGCTGGCGCAGCAGCTGCACATCGCTGCTGACGACATCATGGTGATTATCCAGTTCAACACCGCGAGCGACTGGAGTTTCAGCAACGGCATAATGCTTTCCCAGGAGGCGCTATGATTCTGATGCAATACCGTTTCACGCTGCCGGCAGACTACGACATGGACATTATTGAGCGGCGCATCGCTGAAAACGGCGCGAAGCTTGATGGCTTCCCCGATCTGGTATTTAAAGCTTTTCTCTATGCGCGGCGCGACTTCGGCGCAAAGGAGAACCGTTACGCGCCGCTCTATCTCTGGCGCGATACCGCTGGAATAACGCAGTTTTTACAAAGCGCCGGTTTCGCCAGGCTGGCACAGGATTTTGGCTGGCCCGCTATCCTTACCTGGCTGGGGGTGAAAACGCCACCGATCGAGACGCTGCGCGATGCGCGCTTTGCCGCGCTGCGGCCTGTGCCGGTGGCCCCCTATAGCGACCTGAGCGCATTGGATCTGGATGCGGCGCTGGTGGGCTGGGATATTTCGGGCCAGTCATTGCTTCAGGTCGATTTCGCCAGCGAGATGCCGGTAGTGCCGGGCGACGTCTATCGTATCGGCTACCTGGCCTGTGGCGACCCTGTTATACGAAACGCGGTAACATCCTGAAAGAAAAAAATTAACATCTTTAGCTTTGCCACCGCCGCAGTCGCAGCCTGCTCGCCTACGCTAAAAAGGTTTAGCACTGGAGAGCAACGTCATATGAAACATCAAAACAGAAATATTGGTATTGCGCCTTATGGCGGTTCGGCAGGTGGCTGGGGCGCGCTGAAAGCGGTAGCGGATGCGATTCGCGGTCAGATGTCGGTTAAGCAGGATGTGATAGCGCTCTTTAAAGTTAACCAGCCGGAAGGATTCGACTGTCCGGGCTGCGCCTGGCCCGACCCACAGCACCGCTCCTCATTTGAATTTTGCGAAAACGGCGCCAAAGCGGTCTCCTGGGAAGCGACCAGCAAGCGCACCACGCCGGAATTTTTCGCCGCCCATACCGTTAGCGAGCTGTGGCATCGCAACGCCTTTGAGCTGGAAGGCGAGGGGCGACTGACGCACCCGATGAAATATGACCCAGCCAGCGATACCTACCAGCCCATCGAATGGGAAACCGCCTTTAACGAGATCGGCGCGCTGCTGCGAAGCTATGAAGATCCCGACAGCGTAGAATTTTATACCTCAGGTCGTGCATCCAATGAAGCGGCCTTCCTCTGGCAGCTGTTCGCTCGCGAATATGGCACCAATAACTTCCCCGACTGCTCAAATATGTGCCATGAACCGACCAGCGTCGGGCTGCCGCAATCAATCGGCGTGGGCAAAGGCACCGTCGAGCTGGAAGATTTCAACCACTGTGATTTAGTGCTCTGTATTGGCCATAACCCAGGCACTAACCACCCGCGCATGCTGGCGACGCTGCGCGACGTCTCGAAACGCGGCAAAACGATTGTAGCGATCAATCCGCTGCGCGAGCGCGGCCTGGAGCGTTTTACCTCGCCGCAAAGCCCGATCGAGATGTTGTCGATGGGTTCGACGCAGCTGGCATCCACCTATTATAAAGTCCGCGTCGGCGGCGATGCCGCGATGCTGAAGGGCGTTATGAAGTGCCTGCTGGCGATGCATGAAAAGGCGCTGGCAGCAGGCGAGCCGGGCGTGCTGGATGAGAGCTTTATCAGCGAACATACCGAAGGCTTTGAGGCGCTGAAGGCGGACCTTGAGGCGACCGACTGGTCGCATATCCTGAAAGTCTCCGGCATGGAGCTTGAAGAGATCCAAAATATCGCGCATCTCTACGCCGAGGCGGAAAACACCATCATCTGTTACGGCATGGGCATTACCCAGCACCAGTACGGCACGCAGAACGTTCAGCAGATCGCCAACCTGCTGCTGATGCGCGGCAATATCGGCAAGCGCGGCGCAGGCATCTGTCCGTTACGCGGTCACTCCAACGTTCAGGGAGACCGTACCGTCGGCATTACCGAAATCCCGCCGCAGTGGATGCTGGACAATATTGAAAAAGTATTTGGATTCAAGCCGCCGCAGAAACATGGACACGGCGCGGTCGCCGCCATCCAGGCGATGCGCGACGGCAAAGCCAAAGCGCTGCTCTGCCTGGGCGGCAACCTGGCGGAGGCGATCTCCGATCCGCAGGTGACGTTCGAGGCGATGCGCAAGCTCGACCTGGTGGTGCATATGGCGACCAAGCTTAATCGTTCGCATCTGCTGCTCGGCAAGCATAACTATCTGTTCCCGGTGCTGGGCCGCACCGAAATCGACCGGCAGGCATCAGGCGAGCAGAGCGTGACGGTAGAGGATTCTATGTCGATGGTGCACGCCTCGCGCGGCACGCTGAAACCCGCCTCGCCCTATCTGAAATCGGAACCGGCGCTGGTCGCCTCGCTGGCGAAAGCCACGCTGCGCAATTCGCGCGTTGACTGGGATAAGATGATTGGCGACTACAGCTTTATCCGCGACGCTATTGAGGCGGTTATCCCTGGATTCGATGACTTCAACAACCGCGTGATGACGCCGGGCGGTTTCCGCCTGCCGGTGGCGGCCTCGCAGCGTAAATGGCTGACGCCGAGCGGCAAGGCGCAGTTTAAGGTGATGCAGGGGATCAATGAAGATCCGCGCTCGCTGAAGTGCCACGATCTGGTGCTGACGACGCTGCGCAGCCACGATCAGTACAACACGACCCTCTATGGCCTTAACGACCGCTATCGCGGCGTGACCGGCCGTCGCGATGTGCTGTTTATGGCGGCGGACGAAGCGGAAAAACGTCAGTTCCGCGTCGGTGATAAAGTGAATATGGTGGCGCTCGATCCTGACGGCAACCGCACAGAGCGTCGGCTCGATAACCTTACCGTGGTGGTCTATGACATGGCCCCCGGCTCGGTTGCGGCTTACTACCCGGAAGCCAACGTTATGGTGCCGCTCGACAGCCATGATACCGAGAGCGGTATTCCGGCTTATAAGAGCATTCCGGTCGAGCTGGAGCTGTGTGAGGAGCCTGCCGAGACCTCAGGCGCGCTCCGGTAACAATAAAAAGGCCGCGCAAGCGGCCTATTTTTTACCTATACCATTCAGTATTTCCAGCGCATCGTCGGGCAGCGTCAGCTGCGCCGCCGCCAGATTCTCCCGCAAATGCTCAGGCGACGAGGTGCCGGGGATCAGCAGAATATTGGGCGAACGTTGCAGCAGCCAGGCAAGCGCCACCTGCATCGGCGTGGCGTTAAGCTGCTGCGCCACCTGGGTCAGCTGAGTGGACTGCAACGGTGTGAAGCCGCCGAGCGGAAAGAAGGGCACATAGGGAATGCCCTGCGCGGCGAGCCTGTCGATAAGGGCATCATCCTCGCGATTAGCAAGATTATAGAGATTCTGCACGCAGGCGATCTCAGTCAACTGCTGCGCCTCTTCCACCTGACGCGCGGTGACGTTGCTCAGCCCGATATGCCGAATCACTCCTTGCTCTTTTAATTCAATCAGCGCGTTAAGCTGCGGCGTCAGCGAGCCTTCCGCCGGTTTCTGCGGGTTGATCATGCTGCGCAGGTTCACCACTTCAAGCACGCCGAGATCGAGATTGCGCAGGTTGTCTTCCACCGCGCTAACCAGTTCGTCAGGTGAAAACGCGGGCAGCCAGCCCCCTTTGTCATCGCGTCGTGCGCCAACTTTAGTGACGATAATCAGATCTTCAGGATAGGGGTGCAGCGCCTTTTTGATCAGCTGATTGGTCAGATGCGGGCCGTAAAAATCGCTGGTGTCGATGTGACGCACGCCCGCCGCGATGGCATCGCGCAGCACCTGTATCGCACGCGCCTCGTCTTTGGGCGGGCCAAAAACGCCTGGCCCGGCTAACTGCATCGCGCCGTAGCCCACGCGGCCGACCTCATCATCGCCAAGACGATAGCGAAGGGAAACCTGAGACATAATAACCTCCTGGTGAAAGGGACTCAGTAAGTGTAATCGGTACAGCCTGATTCAGCGTCTGAAGATAACGGCGGGTAAAAGAGGGAAGGCGGCCGCTCAGGCGACCGCGGGCACTTGCGGATAGAGATGGTGAACGCGGCGATCGGGGCCGCAGAGCAAGACCGGATGGCCTTTGTCCAGATGCGTCATATAGTGCTGATACATCACCTCCGTCAGGCCGGCGCCGCACCATAAAAGGTGATGCTGGTGAGAAGAGGCGGGCTGATGGACGGCGCTAAAGGGACGGACTTCGACGCAGAAGCCCTGGCTGCTCAGCCTGATCGCCTCCAGCCAGATCTCCGTCTTATTTTGTTCGCTCACGTTTTCCAGCAGCAGCGGGACGGAGGACGCGCGCATGGCGTTACGTATTGCGCTACGCGCATGGGCGACAATCAGATGGTGAAAGCGCTCTCTGCGTCGGCCTGCGCCCGCGCGCGTGTCGTCGCGCAGCCACTGATTAAGCGGCAGCAGAAGCTGTAAAACGAAATCGTCGCCGGTAAAGTTACTGGAGAGCTTGCGCAGTAACACGTTCAGCGACTGCTCGCTGCCATATTCCAGCTGCCAGAGCATATCGCCACGTCGCGCCGCCCAGCCGCCGGTACGCAGCGGGCGCTCGCTTTGCTTCGCGGCCCTGATCTCGCGGATGGTGGCGCCCTGACTGGTAAGTCGCGTCATATCCAGCACGTCCTGAAGCTGCGCCTCAGACCATTCGTTACCGGATGCGTATTTATTGATGAATCCGCTACGATACCAGCGCTTCAGATTAAGAAGAGCGGCTCCCGATATTGCGCAGATAGTTTCAGATGAATAGGTCATATGCTGTCCTTGAACGGAGAGCGAATAGCCACCGCTTCGTACAGTGGATGAATATCCAGTCTGAACCTCTCGCCGCGAAATTAATACAGCATAAAATATTGTTTTACTTACCGTTTGGCTTTTTGAGACAGTGGTGTCCTTTGGAATTAGCGACTTAGCCGCTAATGGAGTGAAATGTGAATATTTTATTTAAGCCGCTGATTTTCACCTTACGGAAGCAATACGCCGCGCCCTGACCGCCAACCCGCGGAAGCCCGCTCTGCTTACTGCGCGTTACGGCTTCTGTATGCTTAACTTATCAGACGTATTTCAAAGAGGCGGGACATGAAACTTAAAAGGAGAAGCGACCGGGCGACATCGTTAAATCGCTCGCTGCCCAGAAGCATCGCGCTGGCAGGTCTGGTGCTCACGCTGGCGGTAATGGGGCTTAACCTCTGGACAATGCGTGAAGCCTGGCGTGATACCGTTATTCAGGCTGAACAGATGGCGGTAAACCTTTCTGTATCCCAGGCGCGTCAGGCGGATGACACCATATTACAGACGGAGCTCTCCTTGCGTCAGGTTCAGCATCAGCTGATGAGCGAGATGGCGACCGGCGTTGACAACGCTGCGCTCAGCCATACCATGCAGGAGCTGGCGAGCCGACTGCCGCAGCTACACGGTCTCTTTTATTACAGCGCAGATGGCAAATGGCTCGCTACCTCCGCGCGGCAAATCCCTAAGGGGATTAATAACGCCGATCGCGAATATTTCGCCTTTCACCGCACTAATCCGCGCGACAGCGTGCATATTGGCCCGGTAATTCGCAGCCGCAGTACCGGCGAGCTGGTGATTCCGGTTTCGCTGCGCGTTAACGATGTTTCAGGCGGGTTCAACGGTATATTGCTTGCCACCATTCGGGTCGACTATTTTCGTCACTACTACAGCTACTATGAGCTGGGCCCGCAGGATGTGCTGGTGCTGATGCTGGCGGACAGTACGGTGCTCTATGCGAGGCCGATGCCCGACAGCTTTATCGGCAAAAACCTCTCATCCAGCCATCTTTTTCAGGCGATGCTCGCCAGCTCGGATAAGGGAAGCGGCCAGTGGCGGGCGGCGCTGGACGGCATGGCGCGTATTTTCGGTTTTGCCCGCTCCGAGCGCTATGGGCTGGTGGTGGCAGCAGGCTACGATAAACACGATTTGCTGAAAAAGTGGCTTAAAGGACAGGTTGAATATGTGATGTTCGATCTGGCGCTGCTGGCGGGGATAATGCTGCTCGGTGCCTATATTCTGGGCCAGGCGAGACGTAGCCTGCGTTATCAGCAGGAGCTGACTCGCCTGCGCGATGAGCTGACGGCGGCTAATCTGTCGCTGGAAAATCTGGCGCACGCCGACGGCCTGACCGGGCTGGCGAATCGTCGCCAGTTTGATCTGTTCTTACAGCAAAGCCTGCTCGACGCGGCGGAAAAGAATCAGCAGGTATCGCTGATCCTGATGGATATCGACTATTTCAAGCGCTACAACGACACCTATGGCCATGTCGCTGGCGATGCTTGTCTGAAGGCGGTTGCCAGCGCCCTGAAAGCGCTGCCGCTGCGCAGCACCGACAAGGTAGCAAGATATGGCGGCGAAGAGTTTGCCATTATCCTGCCGGGCGCGACGGGGCAGGATGCGCTGAATATCGCCAGCGCGGCGGTAAAGGCGGTCAGCGCGCGCAATATTCCGCATGACTCCTCTTCCATCGCCGCCCATGTCACCCTGAGCGCAGGATGCGCCACTTTTCTGCCGGAAAAAGATCGCCCGGAGCCGCAGGCGCTGATCGAGCAGGCGGACGAGGCGCTCTATCTGGCGAAACACAGCGGACGCAACCAGGCGAGGCGCTGCGCATAACCGCTAGGAAGCTGTCGGCGCGGCGCAGTAGCTTTCTGCAATCTGCGCCAGCGGCTGAGGTTTCCCGATGTAATAACCCTGCAGGCCGTCGCACTCCATCTCCTGAAGCTGTTCCATCTGGCAGGCGGTTTCGACGCCCTCTGCGGTGATGCTCAGCGAGTAGGCTTTGCCTAGTCCCACCATGTTCTGGACAATCTCTCGCGCCTGCGAGGAGTCGTTAAGCGGAAAGATAAACGATTTATCAATCTTGATGCCGTCGAACGGGAAGGTGCGCAGATAGTTTAGCGAGGCATAGCCGGTGCCGAAATCGTCAATCAGAAACTTCACGCCCAGCGCCTTGATCGCCTGCATAATCTCCAGAGTGGTTTCCGGATCCTGTAGCATGGCGCTCTCCGTCACCTCGATCTCCAGGCGGCTGCTCGGCAGTCCCGTCGCATCCAGCGCGGCGCGGATGCGCCTCGGCAAACCTTTATCGCTGAATTCCACTGCGGAGAGGTTAACCGATACCGTCAGTCCCGGCAGCTCGCGGTGCGTATCCTCGCAGGCCCGCAGCAGCACCCAGTCGCTCAGCGCGCTGATCAGGCCGGTCTCCTCCGCCAGCGGAATAAATTGATCGGGCATCAGCACGCCGTGTTGCTTATGGTGCCAGCGCACCAGCGCCTCGACGGCATTGACGCGGGCGGTGCGTACATCGTAGCGCGGCTGCCAGGCGAGCCGGAGCTGATCGCTGTGGATCGCTTCGCGCAGCTCACGCTCCATCTCGCGCCGCTGCACAATCTTTTCTCCCATATCGCGCTGATAAAAGACCCAGTTATTGCGTCCGGTGTTTTTCGCTTTATAGAGCGCGATATCCGCATAGCGCAGCAGATCGCCGGGGTCGGTGCCATCCTGCGGCGCCAGCGCGATGCCCAGACTGGCACCGATAAAGACTTCGCCGTCGTGAATGGCGAACGGCTGATTGATTTGGGTAATAATGCGGCTGCAAAGCTCGCTAATCTCTTCGCGGGTATGAATGTCAGAGACCAGCATAACAAACTCATCGCCGCCAAGACGGGCGGTCATGCCTGCATCTTTCAGGCAGGCGTTAAAGCGCGCGGAGACCTCATGCAGTACGCTGTCGCCTGCGGCATGGCCGTAGAGATCGTTGACCGGTTTAAATTTGTCCAGGTCGATCATAATCACTGCCAGTGGTCGGTCGCTATGCAGCACGCCGTTGAGTTTGCCCGCCAGACAGGCGTTCATCTGCGCGCGGTTGGGCAAGCCGGTCAGCTCATCAAACTGCGAAAGGTAGCGAACGCGCGCTTCCGCCTCCACCTCCAGCGTGACGTCGGTAGCGGTGCCGCGATAGCCCTCTTTACCCTGTGCCAGCGTTACGGGCCGCAGCGTCAGATTGCAGAAGCGAATATGGTGCTGCGCGGAGCGGTAACGACAGCGCAACAGCGTCAGCGGCTCGCCGGGCTGCTCCCGCTGCGTCAGCCGCTGCAGCAGATCCTCATCGTCAAGCAAAAAGGCGTGCAGCGGCTGGTGCAGCCAGTCCTGGCTGTGGTAGCCGGTTACGGCGGGAAAGCGTCCGGATATCCAGGTAAAGCGCAGCTGCGCATCCGCTTCCCAGATCCAGTCGGTGGTGCTCTCCGCCACGTCGCGAAAGCGCTGTTCGCTGGCGGCAAGCGCCTGCTGGCTCTGTTCCAGCAGAAAGGTGCTGACGTCGCTGTTGCGCGCCTTGCGTAGCGCGTTGCGCATGAGCATAGCGGCGGAAAAAAAGGTGGCGCACATCATCAGCACCAGCAGCGGCAGCAGCCAGGTGAGCAGCGCGCCGCCGGGATTATCGCTTTGCCACTTTAGCGTGACTGCGCCGCCCAGCGCCGGGATGCGGTAGCGGTCGCTCTCCTCTGCGTCGCTGACCAGCGCGTCGGCATAGCGGAGATTTTCAACGCCATACTCTGCGCCCAGGCTCTGCAACTTTTCAGGCGTCAGGCGATCGACAAAAATCATCACCGAAGGCGGCCCCGCGACTTCCGCAACGCTACGATCGCCTCCGGGAGTGATCCAGGAAGCGCCGACTAGCGCAACCTGGCCGCGCGAACGCACCAGGCAGGCGATCGCCTTTCCGCCGCTCTGCTGTAGCCGCTGCTTCAGGTCGTTGAGTGGATCCTGTCCCAGCCACGCCTGAAAATCTTCTTGCTGCAGCGCGCCGTTGAGCACGCTGTAACGGGTCTGGTCATCGGGCGCAATCACAAATACCCCCTCATAGCCGAAAGTACGAAACATCGATCTGCCCAGGTTCTGGTTGCGCCAGGCCCAGTCAAGATTAAGGGTACGGTGCAGGTTGTTATAGGCTTCGCCCCAGTCAGCATTATCGCTCAGGTGAAAGCGCATACTCTCTTCCTGGCTGGCGAAGGCTCTTTCCAGCAGCAGCCCGCTGCGATGATCCGCTTTATCGTTCAGATCGTCCGCTATCCAGAGCAGCGCGGTCAGCGCGGCGAAGAAAGAGAGGCCGAGCAGAACCAGCATAATTATCATCGGTTTCCTGACCAGGCCGCGAGCGCGTCCGTCAGAGGATGGGTGAAGAGCATAAGAAGTCATAAGTGTCGCCACGCCAGAAAAAGTCGAAAAAAATGTATTCCATATACATCTCTCTCTTATCGGCAGCAAAGGCACTGGACTATAGCGCTGAGGTAAACGAAATGTGACAACAGAGGAGTCCGGCCGCTGCGCGGGCCGGACGCAAACGTAAGTTACTTATCGTTTTTAGACTGGTTTTCGAACTGTTGAGTAAGATAGGAGCTGGTATTGTTCAGCACGCTCATCATCTTATCCAGATTGGTGAACTGCGTTTTATAACGCGCAATGGTCGCGTCGATTTTCTTGCTGGCCTGATTGTATTGATCGGTCAGCTGATTCAGCTTCTTACTGATGCTGTCGGTCGCGCTCTGCAACGCCCCCTTGCTGTTGAGAATGGCGGTCATGCTGTTTGCCAGACCGGTAGCGATACCGCTTTTCTTACCGTCCCCGGTGAAAATATCGCGCATCGCCTCCGGCTTCACCGACAGCATGTTGCCCAGCTTGTCGGCATCCAGTTTAAGCTTGCCGGTAGTAGGGTCAGAAGTAATGCCTGTCTGCGACAGGGTTTTATAGGTCGCCGAACCCGAACCGTTGGCGAGAATGCCTTTCAACTGCGTCTGAATAAGACGTAACGTGCCGTCGCCCAGCAGCGCGCCGTTTTTCGTATCCTGATCTTTGCCTGCATCGACCGGCGTATATTTGGTCAGGGTCGACATCGTATCCTGCAAACTGTTGTAAGCAGTGACCCAGTCGCTGATGGCGGTTTTGGCTTTTGAGGTGTCGCTGACGACGCTCAGGGTCTGATTGCCGCTGGTGATGTCGTGCAGCTTCAGGGTCAGTCCCTCAACGGCGTCGCTGATAACGTTGCTGCTGCTTTCAATATGGACGTTATTGATGGTCAGGCTGGCATTTTGCGCCGCCACATTCTGCTGCATGCCGCTGGCGCTCGCCGCCGGGCCAAAACCGATAAAGTCCTGTAGCGTATTGTCGCCTTCAACGCTAATCGCCTTCACTGCATGGCCGGTACCGGTCTGGGTAGAGGTAATCGACAGGCGATAGCTGGCGTCCGATACGCGAATAATGCTGGCGCTGACGCCGGCGTTCGCCTTGTTAATGGTGTCGCGCAGCGCAGTCAGGGAGGTTTGATCTTGCGTCAGGGTGATGCTTGTCTCTTTCCCGTCCTCCGACAGGATCTTCAGCGTGCGGCTTGCCGCATCGCTGCCCACCGACGATTTAATATCGCCTTTCGCCGCGCTGGTCAGGGTTTGCGCCTGCGCCAGCTGCGTCACGCTGATGCTGTACTTACCGGCGACCGCGCTGCCGTTTGAGTCGGCGCTAAAGGCGGTCGAGCTGCTTGATGTGGTGGTTTGAGTGTAAAGACCCGCTTCCTGTAGCTTGCTGTTAGCCGTCTGAAAAGCCTGTACGGCGGTTTTCAGCGTGCCGTAGGCGGAAAGCCTGGCGGTAGCCGCGGATTGCTGCTTTGAAACCGGGGCAAGTACTTGTTTTTCCGCGCTAGTAAGCTTGTCCAGTATATCGCTTAGCTTGAGTCCTGAGCCAATGCCTAATGTAGAGACGCCTGCCATATCACTTCCTTTTGGTAATAGTCGCTTACATCCGTTATCGACAGACTTACTTAAAACTTAAATTATTTTGTGAAAATCCTTACGAAATGCTTACAGAGGCGCAGAGCGAGGCGGGGTAATTTAATTAATTAAAGCCGGACTGGTGCCGATGATAAGGAAGCTAAACCCTGCCTGAACGCATAAGGTCAGGGGCGCTTACCTTATGGAGACCAGGATGAACATCACCCAACGCCTGCTGTTGGCATTCTCGCTGCTGTTTGGCGCGATTATTTTACAGGCCATACTGGCTATCTCTCTGCTGTCCGGCTTTCAGGATCGCTTTGAATATGTCCAGGCCAACGCTATTCCCTCAATTAAAGATGTCGGGAAAATGATCGATGAGGGCAATCAGCTGGCGCTGACGCTCTATAAGCATCAGATCCAGACCGACGATGGGAAGTTTGCCGATGTGGAAAAGACGATTAGCGCACAGCTGGCGCAGCTCAAATCGCAGATCGATTACTACATGACGAACGACATTTCCAACGACGAAGATAAACGGCTGACTAATCTCGCCTATGAACATCTTCGTACCATTAACGATCGTCTGCCTGCATTTCTCGCTGCCTCGCATGCGCATCAGAATGCGGTAAGCGTAGGGCTGATTGAGGGAAGCGATGGCGTCGGCGCGGCTATCCGCGAGATGATTGCCGATTATCAGAAACAGCTGACGCTGAATATCGACATCAGTAACCAGCTGCGCGATACCAACCGCAGCCTGTTTAAAAACGTATTGTGGGCGACCATCGGCGGCGTTATCGCCACTGTGGTGCTGTTCGGCCTCTTTTCGGCCTTCACTATTTTGCGCATTCGCCGCAGCCTGTCAGCAATGGGCAAGGTGATGGCGAGCGCCAGCGAAAACCTTGACCTGACGCTGAACGCCGATGAGAGCCGTCGCGATGAAATTGGCAATATGGCGCGCGCCTTTAACCATTTGATGCAGCGCGTCTCCTCGGCGCTGGTCTCGGTCAACCAGGCGTCGCAGTCGGTCAGCAGCGCCTCGGTGCAGATCTCCGCAGGCAATGAAGATCTTTCTTCGCGCACCGAGCAGCAGGCGGCGTCGCTGGAGCAGACGGCGGCCAGCATGACTGAACTGAGCGAAACTGTGCGCCAGACCGCGGATAATACGCGTCAGGCGAGTCAGCTGGCGGCCAATGCCAGCAGCCTCTCTGAGAAGAGCGGCGAGTCGCTGACCACGATGCTGGCGACGATGGATAACATCCGCGGCAGCTCGCGCAAGGTAAACGAGATCGTTTCCATGATTGAAGGCATCGCGTTCCAGACCAATATTCTGGCGCTGAACGCGGCGGTAGAAGCGGCGCGCGCAGGCGA
>NZ_DJDN01000006.1:21992-23100 GCF_002431095.1 Pantoea sp. UBA5923
TTCGCCGTGGTGGCGGGTGAGGTGAGAAACCTGTCGCAGCGTTCAACCGCCGCCGCCCATGAGATTAAAGCGCTGATTGAAGCCTCTCATCAGCTGACGGAAGCGGGCGCGGCGCAGGCAAGCGACGTCGGCCGCAATATGGACGTGATGAAAGACGCGATTCGTCAGGTCAGCGATTTGGTCGGCGAGATCGCCGCCGCTGCGGTCGAGCAGAGCCAGGGCATCGCGCAGGTGCACCAGGCGGTGAACCAGATGGACGACGTGACCCAGCAGAACGCCGCGCTGGTCGAAGAGGCCTCGGCAGCTTCGCAGTCGTTGCAGGAGCAGGCCAGCGCGCTGACTGAGCTGGTGGGCAAGTTCCGCGTCGGCAACGATGCGGAGGTCGCCGCGCCGCGCACGCCAGCGGTTCAGCCGTCGCGTCGAACCCCTGCGCCGCAGCGCGTAGCGGTGATTAACGAAGCGGAGTGGCAGAGCTTTTGATGTAAAGCGGCGCTTTTAAGGCGTTATTCCGAGCGGTAAAGGCTCGGTTACACCAGCCTTGAGCGGTACAGGAATCCGGAAACGATGCCGTTTCCGGATTTTTTTCTATGCAATGATATGAAACCCTTCCGCTGCGTCCGGCTCAGTGAAGTAACGGATTAATAACTGTTTGTCAGTGGCTGAAAGCTGGCAGAAGGCAATAACGGATGAACGGGAGGGGAAGTGGCTGGCAAGCCAGCGGTCGCGATGATTGCAATAAGCCTTACTGCTCAGCCCGGCCAGGGCAATTTGCGCGCTAACCGGACTGAGTATTTATCAAATTCTCTGTGTTATTTGGCCAGAATCTCTTTTCTGACAATCTCTGCGCCTGCGCTTAACGCTTGCAGCTTCCCATTCGCCACGCGACGCGGTAGGGGGATCATGCCGCAGTTAGTGCAGGGATAGAGCTTATCGGCATCGACAAACTGCAGGGCCTTGCGTAGGGTGTTGGCGACTTCTTCTGGCGTCTCGATGGTATTGGTTGCTACATCAATGGCACCGACCATCACTTTTTTGCCGCGGATCAGCTCAATAAGATCCATAGGGACGCGAGAGTTCTGGCACTCCAGCGAAACGATATCGATACTGG
>NZ_DJDN01000006.1:23153-23859 GCF_002431095.1 Pantoea sp. UBA5923
TTTTTGCAGTTTCGGGAAAATTTCTTCGTACTGTCGCCATTCTGAACCCAGCGTCTTTTTCCAGTCTGTATTGGCTTTGATGCCGTAACCGTAACAAATATGGACAGCAGTTTCGCATTTCAGCCCTTCAATCGCTCTTTCGAGGGTAGCGATACCCCAGTCATTCACCTCGTCAAAGAAGACATTAAACGCAGGCTCATCGAACTGGATAATATCTACGCCAGCCGCCTCAAGTTCTTTGGCTTCCTGATTGAGGATTTTGGCGAACTCCCATGCGAGTTTTTCACGGCTTTTATAGTGGCTGTCATAAAGCGTGTCGATCATCGTCATTGGGCCAGGCAACGCCCATTTAATCGGCTGACTGGTTTGCTGGCGTAAGAATTTAGCATCATCAACAAAGACAGGCTTCTGGCGGCTCACTTCGCCAACGACGGTCGGGACGCTGGCATCATAGCGATCGCGAATTTTAACAATCTCGCGCTTTTCAAAATCGACGCCGCTCAGATGCTCAATAAAGGTCGTGACAAAATGCTGACGCGTTTGTTCGCCATCGCTGACAATATCAACGCCTGCCTGGAGTTGATCCGCCAGAGATAAACGCAGGGCATCTTTTTTGCCGTCAGCTAATTCATCGCCCTGTAATTTCCAGGGTGACCAGAGCGTCTCAGGCTGAGCGAGCCAGGAAGGTTTAGGTAAGCTGCCAGCA
>NZ_DJDN01000006.1:23990-27525 GCF_002431095.1 Pantoea sp. UBA5923
GGTTTAGGTAAGCTGCCAGCAGTTGAAACAGGTAATAACTTTTTCATTAAAGGTGACCTTGTATGTATTTTAATCAAAGAACGAAATTAGCAGCCCACTGCTCAAGAATAGTCTGATAGGGTTTAATAAAGTTTTGCTCGGTAAATTTCCCCTGCTCAATAGCTAACTGGCTACGCTCTTCTCGATCATAAACAATTCGGGTTAGTGAATAATCCTGGTGGTTCAGGTCTGGCTGATAGCATTTTCCTGCGGCCGAGTTCGCATTATATATTTCAGGACGATAGATCTTCTGGAAAGTCTCCATCGTGCTGATGGTGCTGATAAGTTCAAGAGCAGAGTAGTCGCTCAGCAAGTCACCGCTGAAGTAAAACGCTAACGGCGCAACGCTATTGTGCGGCATAAAATAGCGAACCTGTAGGCCCATCTTTGCAAAATAGCGGTCGGTCAGAGAGGGGTTATCCTGCTGATACTCTACGCCCAGCACCGGATGCTGATTATTTGTTCTGTGATAGATATTTTTACTGGAGACGCTCAGGCATATTACAGGCGCCTTTTTAAACTGCGCTTTATAAGCCTCTGATGCAACGAAACTTCTGAAGATCTTGCCGTGTAAATCGCCAAAATCGTCCGGGATAGTAAATTCCGCTCTGTTTTTATTATGCTCTGATAACAATACGCTAAAATCGTAGTCACGTACGTAAGAGGAAAAGTTATTGCCCACAATGCCTTCAGTGCGCGCGCCGGTTTTGCGGTCAACGACATTCGGCTTCAGGATTTCGATCACCGGAAAAGAGGCGTTGTCGCCGTTAGCATTAATAATCATCTCCACGGAAATGATATCCAGCTCGACGGAGTAGCGATCCGCTTTAGGATTATCCCAGTGCGCCAGCGAATTGAAACGGTTGTCTATCATCACCAACGCATTACGCAGGTTCTCCTGGCGTTTCACCCCTCTGGCTAAATTAGCAAAGTTGGTCGTAATGCGCGTATTTTCAGAAGGATTATAATTCTCGTCGAAACGAAGGCTTTTAATAGTGAAGCTAAAATTCTGAGTCATCGTAATCTGGTATCCTAATTTATGTTGTGAAATTTTCTTTTAACGTTTGCGTCTCAGGATAACCCGATTTTCTTTGCTTGTTTTCTCATCCACGACTCTTCATATTACTATTAGTTAACAACTCTGCATCTTTTATGCCTGAGTCATGGATTGAGTAAAAGTGATTTAAATTCACTGAACTTGAACAAAATTCATGTTGAGTAAACATCAAGATGCGTTATCAGGAAAAAGGCTGTTCCCCGGCTAACGCAACGCTGAAGTTCTGACCATCAGCGCCAGGGGAGAAAGGCACTTAATTGCGCAGCGGCAACGCCTTTTACTGCCGGGCTGACGACACCAGCGAATGGACGGTCGCAAGCGTTAAGCCAGGCTTAATAGCGTATAAACCTTTGCTAACGTACTAACAAATATAAGCATTTCCTCTCAGTCAGCTTCTGGTTTTTGTGGTGGAGATTCCTCCGCCATGTTATTAGTTTTGCATGCCGTTATTTAACGTCCCGCCTGCTGGAGATAATAATGAAAAGAAGTTTGCCCTTCGCTTTATTGCTTTCGCTCAGTGCCTTTAGCCAACTCTCTGCTGCTGAGCAGACGCTGCGTTTTGGCGTTGATCCCACCTTTCCGCCGTTTGAATCCAAAGCCAGCGATGGCTCGCTTCAGGGATTTGATATTGATCTGGGCAATGCCATTTGCGTGCAGGCAAAGATAAAGTGCCAGTGGGTGCAGACAGGCTTCGATAGCAGTATCCCGGCGCTACAGGCGAAGAAGTTCGATGCCATTCTCTCGGCAATGTCGATGACGGAAAAACGCCGTGAGCAGGTGGATTTCAGCGATATGCTCTACAACACGCCGAGCGCGTTGCTGACGCCGAAGAGCAGCACCCTGACGGAGAATATCAGCACGCTGCGCGGCAAAAATATCGGGGTGGCGCAGGGCACCATTCAGGAAAGCTATGCGAAAGCGAAGTGGGCGCCGCAGGGGGTCAATGTCGTTTCCTATCAAAACCAGATGGAGATTTACCCGGATCTGGTGGCTGGCCGCCTTGACGGCTCGCTGGCGAACGCGGTGTCCGCGGCGCAGGGATTCCTGAATACGCCAGAAGGCAAAAATTACGTTATTAAGGCAACGCTGGTCGATAAAGCGCTGCTGGGCAACGGCGTCGGCATTGGCCTGCGCAAGGGTGACGCGGCCAACCTGAAGCTAATTAATGATGCGCTGGCTGCGCTGCACGCTAACGGAACCTACGATCGGCTGGCGAAGAAGTATTTTAAATTTAAGGTCTATCCTTAATGACTTGCGCATTTTTGCCCGTAGCCGCTGCTGGAAGGGGCAGCGGTAAGGATAGCGGACGCAGCCAGCCGCAGGAGAATCCATGACCGAACTGCCGCATTACACTTCTCAACGCGCCCGCTTTGTCGCTGCCGTTGCTCGTCAAAACGGCACCCTGACTTCTTATAAACATCCGCTGCCAGGCCCGCAGGGCGAAGCGCTTTACACCGATGTCGCCGTACTAGGCAATCTCCACGCCTCTAAAGCGATGCTGATTATCTCCGGTACACACGGCGTGGAAGGCTATTACGGATCTGACAGTCAGATTAACTGGCTCAACGAGTTCAGCCTCACCGCTTTACCCGATGATACCGCGATAGTGCTGCTGCACCTGCTTAACCCCTGGGGTGCGGCCCATCTGCGGCGCGTTAATGAAGACAACATCGATCTCAACCGTAACTTTATCGATTTCACTCAGGCTGCGCCCGCCAACGCGGATTACGCTGAGTGGCATGGGATCTACCACGGCGAGCGGGCTAAAGCTGACCAGCTGCTACAGCAGACCCTCAACAGTGCAGGTTGGCCAGCGGTTAAACGCGTTGTGGAAGCGGGGCAATATCAGTTTGCCGACGGCTTATTCTATGGCGGCCAGCAGCCCAGCTGGTCTTATCGCACACTGCAAAGCATCATTGAGCATCATCTCTCACATGCGACGACCCTTCTCAGCTTTGATTTGCATACCGGAGCCGGAGCCTGGGGGCATCCCATGCTGCTCTCTATTGCCGAACAGCCTGTCGAGGCCCATCAGTGGGGAAAAAGGATCTATAGCGAATGGCTGACGCTGTTGTTCACCGGTGCCGGACGGGAGAGTGAAACCGGCGTGACCGCCACCGCTACGGGCTATCTCTCGCAGTTTCTGCTGAACGCGCTGCCCGATACGCATATCTTGCCGCTGGTGGTGGAGTGCGGCACTTTTCCCGGTGAGGAGATGCATCGGCGGGTGCGCGAAGATCACTGGCTGCATTTGCAGGGCGATCCGGCCAGCGAGGCGGGGCGCGCTATCAAACAACGCCTGGTGGAAGGCTTCTGGCCCGCAGACCGCGACTGGCGCGATCTGGTGGCGTTTCGCACCCAGCAGATTTTCCGGCGGGGATGGGAGGGTATATAAAGCCTGAATCACCACCGTCTATAAAAGGTCATGCGCGCGGTCTC
>NZ_DJDN01000061.1:0-7021 GCF_002431095.1 Pantoea sp. UBA5923
AATTGGCAAACATATCCGCTTCTCCCTTAGCCCATGTGAATCTGTTTGGCGTCAACCTTGGTCAGCGACGTGCTGCTGATCAGGGTGTTGCGCGAATGGAGCCGGGTGAACTCTTCGGTTTTGACATCAAGCTGGCCTGCGCGAACCTGTTCGCATTGTGCGGTTTTGCGCAGCAGCCGCTGGCTAAACTGGCTGAGGCTCTCCCAGACGCTTTCACACTGTTTGCCGAAGAAGCGGCCGACGCTGATCCAGGCGGAAACCGACTGGCCGCGATAGCGCAGGCTGCCGATATCGCACTCGCCCTGTGCGGCTTTCAGGCTGAACTGCTGGCTGCTAAGCGTGAGCGCGCCGCCGCAGGCGAGATGCAGATCGCTGCCGCAACCAAGCTGTGCCGTCTGTTCGGGCTGCGCCCGCTCCAGCACCGCCAGCAGCCAGAGCTGATGGTTAAGATTGGCCAGCAGCACCCGGTCTCCCGGCTCCGGCGTCAGCAGGCAGCTGGCGGCGCGCTGCGCGCGCCAGCGACGTCCCTGCAGCTCCACCTCGACGCTGTTGTCGGCCAGCGGGGCGACCACAGCGCCCTCCGCCTGCGCAGGCAACCGCAGCGGCATGGAGAGGGTGTTCTCTTTTTTGCTCATAGCGAACTCTCACAATCGACGAAAGGGAATGGCGCGAAACAGGGGAGGCGCGGCGTAGTAGTTTTTCCTGCGCCGACGCTGTTATTTCCACGCGCATCGATAACAGCGTGAATAGCCGCTTTTTTCAGAGACTGACGGCAAATAAAGGCGATTCTTTCTGCTGCAAAGCCTGTCGGGGCGAATAAACTGCACGTTAAAAAGAGACGCATAGAAGAAACAATAACCCTCAGATAATATATTTTAATTTTCTACCGGCAATAATAAGGTGCAAACGCTCTCGCCAGAGAAAATAGAGGCGTGGCGCATAGGCAATGTTCTTGATGCGAAAAAGCTTACTAAATAAATACACTAACCGGGGAACATATTTACATTATTCACTGGCACCTGTGAAGATGGGAATACTCTTAATAAATAGCCCTTAAAAATATTCATATAAACTTAATTTAAATGTCATAATCAAAGCTCTGCTTGCCATTCTAATTAATAAAACCATTTAAATCAACTAATTATAATAATATGAATCCTGTTGAAATAGTATAATAAACATCTGACTAACGCCGTACTCATGACAGCACTTTGAAAAAGACATTAATTTTTTAAAATAGAGCCCAACTCAGATGCAATATTGCGCAGCGAATAACTGGAAATTATTAGCATAGTTTCCGTTGTTAATTATACCCGTCACTGACTAATGAATCTTTTCCACTTTCTGTCATAAATATTTAATCCATGCAATGGGGAAGACGGCCTGAAAAAACAGACCGCTTTTTCCGTTGTCAATAATAAATACTGACTTGTGAGATTTTTCTATAAGCAAAGATGCGCAAAATAATAATTAACGCTGACGACTCCACTCTTCCGCTGCAAACAGCGCTTCATCTCGTTCAATAATACCGCTGCGCGAGGTGAATTCGCTCTGGTGCGTGCTGGCGCGGTGGAAGCGGGTGTGCCTGAACTGCGCGTCGTTAAACTGCGCTTCATCCATTTGCGCCCAGGTGCAGTCCGCCCAGGTCATATCGCAGCGCTCGAAACGCGCCTGAATGGCGCGGCTGCGTGCCAGTACGGCGCGCTGTAGATTGCTGCGGCTGAAATCACAGCCGGTCAGAATCGCGTCGGCAAAGTTAGCCTGAGCAAACTGCGCGTCGCGGCAGTCACAGCCGGTCATATCGGCGGCGTTAAACAGCGTCTGCTGCGCCTGAACCTGCGTCAGCCTGGCCTGGCGTAGCGACAGACCGCTGAGATTGCACTGGCTCAGGATCGCCTGGTGGAAGCTGGTGCCGTCCAGCTGGCTTTGCGTAAACTGGCACTGGTTAAACGCCACGCCGTCCAGCGTTTGCAGCCGCAGGTCGCAGGCGAAAAAGGTCGTGAGCGAAAAGCGTCCCGCGCTAAAGTCTGCCTGGCGCATGTCGGCGTTCATAAAGGAACCCTGTTCGCACCAGCACCCGGCAAGCTGGAGCGTTAAATTCCCCAGATCGCTGAAGCCGCATCCCTGCAGTGCGGCGTGCTGAAAATCGCTGTCGCTAAGCGAGCCGCCCAGGAACTGCGTGCCGATCTGCGCGCTGGCGTCGAACTGACTCTCTTCAAGCTGGCACTGGCTGAACAGACACTGGTAGAGGCCGCAATCGCTGAAGCGCGCGCCGGTCATAACGCACTGGTTGAACAGCGTCTCCTCTAGCCTGTTGCCTGAAAAATCGCTGCCGCGCAGGCAGCAGTCGCTGAAGCGCGTCTCATGCAGATTGCAGTCAATCAGGCGTGCGCCGGTTAAGTCGACCTCGACAAAAGAGCCGCCGGAGAGATCGCGTCCGCTGAAGTCCAGGCCCTGCAGCCCGACCTGATAGATCATCTCGCCGTGTTGGATGGCGCGCTCGACCGCCTCAGGCGTCATCTCATTCACGAATGCTCCTCGTCGCGCTGCGGCGCGGTTTTCATGCCGTTAAGCCAGGCCTCTTCGAAGCGCGTCGTCGCATCGCGCGCGCTAAGCGAGAGGTCGGCGCGGAACAGGTTGCAGCCGCTGAAATCACATCCCTGCAGCTGAGATTTTGAGAAGGAGGCGCCGATCAGGTCGCTCTCCGCCAGCGTCGCCAGCGTCAAATTCGTACGGGTAAACTGGCACTCCCTGGCCTGCATCCGCCGCATATCCGCCTGCGTGCAGTCCGCGCCGCTGAGGTCGCTGTTGATCAACGTGGCGCGGGAAAAGTTCGCCTGCGCCAGCCGCGTTTCGCGCAGATTGCACTGCGTCAGCGTCGAGCCGCTGAAGTTGGCGCGGATCAAAGCCGTATCGGAGACAAACAGCGAAGTATGCAGCTGCGCCTGATGAAAACAGATTTCCGGCGCCTGACAGTCGACGAAGCCCACCGCCGTCAGGCGCGCCTGTTCGAAACTGAGCGCCAGCAGATGGCATTCGACAAAGTAGACCTTGCGCAGCGTGGCGTGACTGAAGTCAAGCGCCTGCAGCGTCAGCTCGCTGAAATGGACGTTGAGGATCTGCGCATGATGAAAGCGGCAGTGTGCCAGGCTCGCCTGAGTCAGCATTACGTCACTGAGGGTGGCGCGATCGAAAACGCACTGTTCCAGCATCAGATCCCAGCACTCCGTCTCGCTGAAGACTGAATCGCTAAAGTCGGCGTAACAGCACTGGGCCAGGGCGAGGCTGGCGTTATCGAAGGCGCAGGCGCGGGCTGAGCAGCGATGCAGTTCTGCCCGCGTCAGCACAGCGTTGCTGAACAGGCTGCCGTCGAGCTGGCAGTGGCTGAAATCAACATTCTCCAGCAGCGCGCCGCTGAAGTCGGTGTTGCGCAGGTCTAGCCCTGACAGATCCGCGCCGGTGAGATCCATCTCGCGGCAGTCGCCATCGCGCGCCAGCATCGCCTGACGCATCTGCGCCGACCGCGCGGGCGTCAGGCGATCGGGTGCGCTCAGCTGATGAGCGTTAAAGCGGTAGCTGTCACGCAGCGCCTGAGAGCTGAACGCTCGCTGGCGATCGTCCATCGGCTGCTGCTGCGCGTTCTCGTCAAACGCGGCGCGCTGGCTGCGGTAGGTCTCTATCGCGGCGGCCGGTCTGGCCGCGGGCGGGGCCAGCGCCTCTTCCTGCTGGTAGCGCGTCATCATCTGCGCCAGCTGCTGCTGCGCGGCGCGATCCTGCGCGTCGATATAGTCATGCAGATCTTCCAGCGGCACCGTCGGAACGCGCGGTCGGGTGGGCGCCAGCGCATCTATATCCATCCCGCTGCCGCTGTGCGCATGTTGCAGCTGCTGGCGCTGCGCCGTTTCCCAGCGTGCAAGGTTGCGATCCGCCGGGCCGGGGGGCGGCTCAGGCTCGTCATCCTCAATAGCGCTGCCCGGGGGCAACAGCTCGCCGTCGCGTAACCCAAGCAGCACCGAGCGTTCGGGGTCGCTGCGTTGCCGCATGATCTCTTCATAGGCTTCGCGCGAGCGCGGCTGGTGGATCGACTCGAGCGCTGCGACCGTGGTGAGCACCTCTGCGGCGTCATCTTCGCGGATCGCCAGTTCGCCATGCCAGATCATCACAATACATTCCAGATGAGGGAAAAAGTGCAGCGTCGTGGCGCGCAACGGGATCTCTTCAAACGCCTCGCCGTGGGCATGCTGACGCAGCACGAAACAGCGTGCCTGCCACGGCGGCAGGCATCCCTCAAGCAGCGGTTTATCTGGGTGCATATTTTCAATGCGCCAGGCGGCGGCGGCGGGGAGGGCGTCGCGATCGTCCCAGCGCTGATCCGCATCGCCCTGGTTAAACAGGCATCGGTCGGCATCGCGGGCGAAGCCAGGATAGTCATGCGCCAGCCAGGCCTCGTCAAAGGCGCTGCCGACGTGCCGCAGGCGACGCGGCGCGCTTAACGGCACCGCGTTAAAGCTGGCAGGAAGCGCGCCCGCGCCGGGCTGGATCGGCTGCGGCGCGGCCGCCTCGACGTTGGGTATCGCCTTGCCCAGCGGATTCTCGCTGTCGCCTGCGTCGCCCAGCGTATGTTGCCAGTCGAGCGGCATCTGCCTAAAAGGCTGCGGCGCGCTGAGGCCATCCTCCCGCCGCTGGCGATCGCCGTAAACGTGCAGCGTTTTTTCCTTATCCGCGACCTGGATGCGAGCGATGCAGTGCGACGCCGCGCCGCCGGGCGGAAAGGCAAAGCCGCTGGCAAGAAACTCCGGGTACGGTTTAGGCAGGCCGTGATCGAGCACGCCATCGGGCGACTGCAGCGCCTCTGGCAGCATGTTCCATAGCGCCTGCTCGGTCAGCAGTCGCGGCAGCGCATCCATATTTATCATCGCCATAACGGCGACGCCGAGATAGTGCTGGCGCTGCCAGCGAAAGGGGCGCGGTAACAGGCCCAAGTGGCGCGGTTTTATGATTTTCATAGCAGCGGCTACGCGCCTTCTCCACCGGGTGTTGATTGACTAGATCGCGCCGTGTGGAAGCTCTCCTGAGAGGCGTTACTCGCCTGCGAGGCATTACCGGTCTGAGAAGCGTTGCCTGCCTGCGAGGCATTACCAGCCTGAGAGGCATTGCCGGCCTGCGAAGCATTGCTCGCCTGTGAGGCGTTACTCGCCTGAGAAGCGTTGCTCGCCTGGGAGGCGTTACTTGCCTGTGAGGCATTGCTCGCCTGGGAGGCGTTACTCGCCTGTGAGGCATTGCTCGCCTGCGAGGCGTTACTCGCCTGTGAGGCATTGCTCGCCTGGGAGGCGTTACTCGCCTGTGAGGCATTGCTCGCCTGCGAGGCGTTACTCGCCTGAGAAGCATTGCTCGCCTGTGAGGCGTTACTTGCCTGAGAAGCGTTACTCGCCTGTGAGGAGTTACTTGCCTGAGAAGCGTTGCTCGCCTGCGAGGCGTTACTCGCCTGAGAAGCGTTACTACCCTGAGAGGCGTTACTCGCCTGCGAAGGCGGTCGCGAACCGGCGGCGTTTTCGTTGCTCTTTCCTTTCCATTTCATTTTCGCTTTCAGCTTGTTCAGCTGGCTGGTCACCGTCCGTTCCTCCGGCGTTGCCGGCAACGCGCCACCGCCGCCATTCATAATCGAGATTAAAGAGGCGAAGACCAGTTGCCGGTTCACCTCTTTGATCTCATTGACGTTCTTTTTTATCTCAGAATAGGTTTTGGCGTGCTTCACCCCGGTGACCTCCATGGATAAGCCTTTGGCGGTGAATTCCGTTGTCGTCGCCTGCAGGCTGCTGACGGCATTGATGGTGCCGTTAACGCCATTAATGGTTAAGGCGATGCCGTTGGTGGTGAAGTTGGCGCCGCTGATGGTGTAGTAGTTGCCGCGAATGCTGTGTTTCTGCGTCGGCGCGCTGGTGCTTAAAGTATCTTCGCTCTGAATGTAAACCTGTCCGGGCGACCAGACTTTTATCGCGTCATCGCCCGTCCTGGCGGAGTAGATTTTTACCGCGTCGTTGGCGGAGATATTCAGCTTCTTCGCAGCGTGCAGATCGACTGACTGTTCGCCTTCGGTGTCGTCAAAGGTGAGGAAATTGCCGTCGTTAACATCCTGACTGCCGAGCGTACGCGTCCAGATGCCGCTCTTAGCGTAATTCCACTCGGCGGCGCTCTCCGCCGTTACGCTGTCACCGCTGGCAATATCGCTGCTGCTGGCTTCCGTCACCAGATGTTCGGAGATCGGCAGGGTCTGCAAATCGTTATAGACTCGCCCGGTCACCACCGGCGTATGGGGGTCGCCGTTAATAAAATCGACCACCACCTCTTCGCCAACGCGCGGGATCTGATACGCGCCATACTGGCTGCCGGCCCAGCCGCTTGAGACGCGCAGCCAGCAGGAGTGAAGCCGGGTTTCATCTTCCGCCCTGAACCAGCGGAATTTAACCCGCACGCGCCCATACTGATCGGTGGAGATATGTTCGCCGTCGCCTTTGCTGGCGTCGCTGGCTTTGATGACCACCGCCGTTTGCGGGCCGGTGGTACGCGGCCAGGGCGTGATGCGCGCCGGACGCCAGACCACCGTCGCCGGAATGACGCAGAAGTCGAAACGATGGATATTGTGGTCTTGATCGTTACTGGCGTAGCTGTTCTCTTCCAGATGGTAATCAACCCGGGTAAGCAGAAAGGTTTTTCCTTCATCGGCGGCGCGCGGCGCCATACAGAGCGTAAAGGTGTAGCCTGGCGCCAGGCCGAACGCATCGCCCGCGCCTTCGATTTGTTGCTGGCGCGCGCCATATTCCTGCTGGCGGATCTGGGAATAGTCGTTCCCCTCTGACTGATGGGGATAGCGTCCCGGCCACTCGGTGATTTTGGTGTTTGCCGGCGAGCGGGCGTCGGCGATCTGCGTCGTGGCGGAGAGGTCGGCGTTCGACTGCAGATAGTTATAATCATCATGGCTGTAGAGGCTGGCCGACACCGACGCGGACGCCTGCCAGCTGTT
>NZ_DJDN01000001.1:0-292 GCF_002431095.1 Pantoea sp. UBA5923
CAGCGCTTCTTTCTTGGTCAGTTTGTCGAAGGTGCCGTCCTGAGACTGAGTCTCAAGGTCTTTCAGACGTTTGATAGACTGACGAACGGTTTTCCAGTTGGTCAGCATGCCACCCAGCCAGCGGTGGTTTACGAAGAACTGGTCGCAGCTCAGTGCAGACTCTTTTACCGCTTCGCTGGCAGCGCGCTTGGTACCGACGAACAGAATCTTGCCTTTACGGGCAGAGATTTTGTGCAGCTCAGCCAGAGCGTTGTTGAACATCGGTACAGTCTGCTCAAGGTTGATGATGTGA
>NZ_DJDN01000001.1:493-2766 GCF_002431095.1 Pantoea sp. UBA5923
TGACCGAAGTGAACACCAGCCTTGAGCATGTCGCGCATGGAAACAGTTGCCATGATTACCTCTAAATTTAGATTGGGGTTGGGCCTCCATGTATCCCATGCGACCGACCTCTTTCGAAGCACCCCGGCGCATGTGTCGATACATGTGTGTTTTAGTACACATAATGAGATTGTTGCTAACGGCGGCGGATGAGCACACTGGCTCTCATTTCGCTCACACATTATGCAATTCGCGCTTCCTGCCGGCCATTACGCACCTGACAGAGAATCGTCGGCGCGCTTTATACCACAACCACGCTGCTGAAGCCAGAATTTGTTCAGTGCGGGGCCGCGCGACGCGAACTGTTTGGCTGCCTTGTTTTCGGCTGCTAACATGACAGCACATCGTTCATTATTGCTGAAATTTTCGGCAACTGCGGATTAATTTAATGGCAATTTCAATTAAAACCCCTGAAGAAATCGAAAAAATGCGCGTCGCGGGCCGTCTGGCCGCCGAGGTGCTGGAGATGATCGCACCGCACGTCAAACCGGGCGTTTCTACCGGCGAACTGGACCGCATCTGTCACGATTACATTACTAACGAGCAGCACGCCATCTCCGCCTGCCTCGGCTACCACGGCTTCCCGAAATCGGTCTGCATCTCGGTCAACGAGGTGGTGTGTCACGGCATTCCCAGCGACGATCGTCTGCTGAAGGATGGCGACATCATCAATATCGACGTTACCGTTATCAAAGATGAGTACCACGGCGACACCTCGAAGATGTTTATCGTCGGCAAGCCGACCATCCAGGGCGAGCGTCTGTGCCATATCACCCAGCAGAGCCTCTATCTGGCGCTGCGCCTGGTGAAGCCAGGCATCCGCCTGCGCGAGCTGGGACGCGCGATTCAGAAATATGTCGAATCCCACGACTTCTCAGTGGTGCGCGAATACTGCGGCCACGGCATCGGCAAAGGCTTCCATGAAGAGCCGCAGGTGCTGCACTACGACGCGGATGACGGCGGCGTGGTGCTGCAGGCGGGCATGACCTTTACCGTCGAGCCGATGGTCAACGCTGGCGACTACCGCATCCGCACCATGAAAGATGGCTGGACGGTAAAAACTAAAGATCGCAGCTTGTCCGCGCAGTACGAGCATACTATTGTGGTGACCGATAACGGCTGTGAAATCCTGACCCTGCGTAGCGACGACACCATCGACGCGGTGCTGGTCAACGAAGGGTAAACGTCCCCCACTGATAAAAAGCCGGCCCTGTGCCGGTTTTTTTATGGCTCAAGAAGAGAGAAGCGGTATGAGCGCGATCCTGACGGATGAGGTCATTGACGGCCTGAAAGATTCCCCGGCGCACTGGGATGATGCGCAGTTAACCCGCGACGTCCTGAAGCAGAAGCTGGAAACCTTTAATGCCTTTCTCTCCACGGCGTTCGACGCCGGCGAATCGGTTGAGGCCCTGATCGATGCGCGCACGCTGTTTATCGACCGCCTGCTGCGTCGCCTGTGGCGCTTTTACGGCTTCGACGCCCTGCCTGCTATCGCGCTGGTCGCGGTCGGCGGCTACGGTCGCGGCGAACTGCATCCGCTTTCCGACGTCGATATTCTGATCCTCAGCCGCGAGCCGCTCGACGATTCGAGCGCGCAGCAAACCAGCGAACTGCTGACGCTGATGTGGGATCTCAAGCTGGAGGTAGGCCACAGCGTGCGCACGCTGGAGGAGTGTCTGCTGGAGGGGTTAGCCGACCTGACCGTCGCCACCAACCTTATCGAGTCACGCATGCTGACCGGTGACGTCGCCCTGTTTCTGGAGATGCAGAAGAATATCTTCAGCGAAGGCTTCTGGCCGTCGGCGACCTTTTACGCTGCCAAGATCGAAGAGCAGCAGGCGCGCCACCAGCGTTATCACGGCACCAGCTACAACCTTGAGCCCGATATTAAAAGCAGCCCAGGCGGCCTGCGCGATATCCATACGCTGGAGTGGGTGGCGCGCCGCCACTTCGGCGCCACCACGCTGGATGAAATGGTAGGGTTCGGCTTTCTTACCGAAGCCGAGCGCATCGAGCTTAACGAGTGTCAGGCGTTTCTCTGGCGCATCCGCTTTGCCCTGCATCTGACGTTGACGCGCTACGACAACCGGCTGCTGTTCGATCGCCAGCTTAACGTCGCGCAGCGCCTTAACTATCAGGGCGAAGGCAACGAGCCGGTCGAGCGAATGATGAAGGATTTCTTCCGCGTCACGCGCCGCATCGGCGAGCTTAACCAGATGCTGCTGCAGCTGTTC
>NZ_DJDN01000001.1:2853-3577 GCF_002431095.1 Pantoea sp. UBA5923
CAGATGCTGCTGCAGCTGTTCGACGAAGCGATTCTGGCGCTCTCTACCACTGAAAAACCCCGCCCGCTGGACGATACTTTCCAGCTGCGCGGCAATCTGATCGACCTGCGCGACGAAACGCTGTTTGAGCGCGAGCCGCAGGCGATTATGCGCATGTTCTACGTGATGGTGCGCAACGAGAATATTCGCGGCATCTATTCAACCACGCTGCGCCAGCTGCGCTACGCGCGCCGCCATCTCAAGCAGCCGCTGTGTCAGATCCCGGAGGCGCGTCAGCTCTTTATGTCGATTTTGCGCCATCCCGGCGCGGTCAAACGCGCCCTGCTGCCGATGCACCGTCACAGCGTGCTCTGGGCCTATACGCCGCTGTGGGGACATATCGTCGGACAGATGCAGTTCGACCTGTTTCACGCATACACCGTCGACGAGCACACTATCCGTGTGCTGCAAAAGCTGGAGAGCTTCGCCAGCGAGGCGACGCGCCCGATGCATCCGCTTTGCGTCGAGCTTTGGCCGCGCCTGCCGCAGCAGGAGCTGCTGTTGATGGCGGCGCTGCTGCACGATATCGCTAAAGGCCGCAACGGCGATCACTCTATTCTCGGCGCGCAGGATGCGCTGGAGTTCGCCGAGCTGCACGGCCTGAATTCGCGGGAGACGCAGCTGGTCGCCTGGCTGGTACGTCACCACCTGCTGATGTCGGTGACCGCGCAGCGCCGCGATATCC
>NZ_DJDN01000001.1:3746-5309 GCF_002431095.1 Pantoea sp. UBA5923
CCGCGCAGCGCCGCGATATCCAGGATCCTACCGTCATCCAGCAGTTCGCCGAGGTGATGCAGAACGAAAACCGGCTGCGCTATCTGGTCTGCCTTACCGTGGCCGATATCTGCGCCACCAATGAAACCCTGTGGAACAGCTGGAAGCAGAGCCTGCTGCGCGAACTCTTTTTCGCGACCGAGAAGCAATTGCGGCGCGGCATGGAGAACAGCCCGGATCTGCGCGAGCGCGTGCGCCACCACCGTCTTCAGGCGCTGGCGCTGCTGCGGATGGACAATATTGACGAGGAGCGGCTGCACCATATCTGGAATCGCTGTCGCGCCGACTATTTCCTGCGCCACACGCCTAACCAACTCGCGTGGCACGCGCGTCATTTAATGGAGCACGACCTTCGCCAGCCGCTGGTGCTGGTCAGCCCGCAGGCGACGCGCGGCGGCACCGAAATCTTTATCTGGAGCCCCGACCGCCCTTACCTTTTTGCCACCGTGGCGGGCGAGCTGGATCGGCGCAATCTCAGCGTGCACGACGCGCAGATTTTTACCAGCCGCGACGGTATGGCGATGGACACCTTTATCGTGCTTGAGCCGGACGGCAGCCCGCTGGCGCCCGATCGCCACCTGATGATCCGTCAGGCGCTGGAGCAGGCGATTGCGCAGACCAGCTGGCATCCGCCGCGCACGCGCCGCGCGTCAGCGAAGCTTCGCCACTTCAGCGTTGATACCGAAGTCAACTTTTTGCCGACCCATACCGATCGCCGCAGCTATCTGGAACTGGTGGCGCTCGATCAGCCCGGCCTGCTGGCGCGCGTGGGCGAAGTCTTCGCCGATATGGGCGTCTCGCTGCACGGCGCGCGCATCAGCACCATTGGCGAGCGCGTCGAGGATTTATTTATTCTGGCCAACAGCGAGCGGCGCGCGCTTGACGCAGAAATGCGCAAAGCATTGCAACAACGGTTGACAGAAGCCCTTAATCCAAACGATAAAGTGTGACCGCAATCGATTTACTTACTTATTCTTTGTGTCGGGAAGTGGCCCGACATGCACCAGACAGATCAGGAAAAAATTATGCAACAGTTACAGAGCGTTATTGAAGCGGCCTTCGAGCGCCGCGCCGAGATTACCCCGGCGAGCGTAGACACCGTAACCCGTGAAGCCATCAACGAGGTCATCTCTCAGCTGGACAGCGGCGCGCTGCGCGTAGCGGAAAAAATCGAGGGTCAGTGGGTAACGCATCAGTGGCTGAAGAAGGCAGTTCTGCTGTCGTTCCGCATTAACGACAACCAGGTTATGGAAGGCGCGGAAACCCGCTTTTATGACAAAGTGCCGATGAAATTTGCCGGCTGGGACGAAGCGCGCTTTAAAGCGGCTGGCTTCCGCGTCGTGCCGCCTGCGGCGGTGCGCCAGGGCGCCTATATCGCACGCAATACCGTTCTGATGCCCTCTTACGTCAATATCGGTGCTTACGTCGACGAAGGCAGCATGGTCGATACCTGGGCGACCGTGGGTTCCTGCGCGCAGATCGGTAAAAACGTTCACCTCTCCGGCGGCGTCGGCATCGGTGGCG
>NZ_DJDN01000001.1:5468-6161 GCF_002431095.1 Pantoea sp. UBA5923
GCGGCGTCGGCATCGGTGGCGTGCTGGAGCCGCTGCAGGCGAACCCGACCATCATTGAAGATAACTGCTTCATCGGCGCGCGCTCTGAAATCGTGGAAGGCGTGATCGTAGGAGAAGGCGCTGTGATTTCCATGGGCGTTTATATCGGCCAGAGCACCAAAATCTACGATCGCGAAACGGGCGAAGTGCATTACGGCCGCGTACCGGCAGGCTCTGTGGTGGTTTCCGGCAACCTGCCTTCGAAAGATGGCAGCTACAGCCTCTACTGCGCGGTGATCGTGAAGAAAGTCGACGCGAAAACGCGCGGCAAAGTGGGCATTAACGAACTGCTGCGCACTATCGACTAAGCTTTCCCGACGGGCCTTTCCGGCCCGTCATATTTTCTTTACACTTCCCCTTCTCTGACCTGATTCGCGAACCGAATTAACAGGTGCGTTTACTTTTCACCCAGGTCATAATCCGCGCCAGTTATCTCCTGTCGCGCAGTGTTCAACCCGTTTTTTGTCTACAGTTATTTTTGTGCCATGAACACAGATGCGCGCTTCTCTCTTTTTGGTGGAAAAATCGCTATGTATGACAATCTTAAAAGCTTAGGCATTAATAACCCGGACGATATCGATCGCTATAGCCTGCGTCAGGAAGCCAACAACGACATCCTGAAAATTTACTTCCGCAAAGATAAAGGCGAGTTCT
>NZ_DJDN01000001.1:6315-6908 GCF_002431095.1 Pantoea sp. UBA5923
GCAAAGATAAAGGCGAGTTCTTCGCTAAAAGCGTGAAGTTCAAGTATCCGCGCCAGCGCAAAACCGTGGTAGCGGATAACATCAACCAGGGTTACAAAGAGGTGCAGGAGATCAGCCCAAATCTGCGCTACGTGATCGATGAGCTGGATCAGATTTGCCAGCGCGATCAGGTGGAAGTGGATCTGAAGCGCAAGATCCTTGCCGATCTGCGTCATCTGGAGAGCGTGGTTACCAATAAAATTAGCGAGATCGAGAGCGATCTGGACAAGCTGACCCGCAACAGCCGCTAATCGCGCCAGCGCCCCGCTTATCGTCAACCTGAAGGCCAGCTCATGCTGGCCTTTTTGTCGCCTTAACTCTGCTCGTCCAGCTGCAAAGCCACATAGAGCAGCAGACGATCGTCAAACTGGCTGAGGTTCAGCCCGGTCAGCTCTGAAATGCGGTTAAGCCGATACTCCAGCGTGTTGCGGTGAATAAAGAGCGCGCGCGCCGTGGCGCTGGGCTGCACGTTATGGGTGAACCAGGCGATCAGCGTGCGCCGCAGCAGGCCGTTATTGTCCATACTCTTCAGCCTCGCCAGCGGACGCGCCAGC
>NZ_DJDN01000001.1:7080-7332 GCF_002431095.1 Pantoea sp. UBA5923
CTCGCCAGCGGACGCGCCAGCTCATTCGCCTGCCAGCCGCCGCGCAGGCTGTCGAGCAGCACCGGCAGCATTAAATCCTGATAGAAATAGCTGCGCAGCTCCGGCATACGCTGCTTGCCGACCATCATGGTGGTGCGCGCGGTGCGGTAAGAGCGCGCAATGCTGCCCGGCCCGGTGAAATAGTTGCCGAGAGCGATGCGCATCCGCACCTGCCCGCTCTCTTTCATACGCTGCAGCAGCTGTTCGACGCGC
>NZ_DJDN01000001.1:7444-8656 GCF_002431095.1 Pantoea sp. UBA5923
TGCAGCAGCTGTTCGACGCGCTTGCGATGATCGTCCTGATCGTAGCGCCCATGCGCATTGAGCGCCGGTTTCAGCACCACCATCTCCGTCAGAGAAACGATAGCGATCAGGTTGTCGCGCTCCGGCGTGGTGAGCAGCGTTTGGAGTTGCTGCAGCTCAGACATGGCGCTGTCGACGCCCAGCTGACCGCTGTCAACCTCCACCACCGCCGCGACGCGCGGTTGGTTAAGATCGATGCCGAGACGCTGCGCCCATTCGGTCAGCTGCGGCGTCAGGGTTTCGCTGCGGATAAGGTTCAGCACCAGCTCCTCACGCAGACGACTGTCCTGCGCCAGCATATGCAGCAGCCTCGTCTGCTCCAGCATCATCTCCGCCGTCATGCAGACCAGCTCGCCGTAGTGGCGCAGCGCGACCGGATCGCCGGTCAGTCCAATCACCCCGACGATTTCACCGTCAATGCGCAGCGGCAGATTGATGCCTGGCCGCACGCCGTGCAGATGTTTCGCCACCGCCTCGTCGATGTCCACTACCCGCCCCTGCGACAGCACCAGCAGCGCGCCTTCGTGCAATTCGCCAATACGCTCGCGATCGCCGCTGCCGATAATGCGCCCGCGCGCATCCATCACGTTGACATTACTGTCAATAATCTTCATGGTGCGCGCCACGATATCCTGCGCGAGGCGCGCATCAAGATGATAGGTTGCCATCTGTTAATCCCGACAGAGAGTAGAAGAGACAGCATACGCATGGCTGCAGAGCCAGGCATTGTGCAAATGCACAGAGCAAGAGGGGGATTTACAGGTTTTGCGGCACTGGTCACACTCTGACCAGCATAAATAAAAAGGCGGACCGGAGTCCGCCTGAGAGGGAAAATAGCGTTACTGCATCAGCAGATAGATGCTGCTGTCGCCGCGCTTAACGTTAAGCGCCAGTACCGAAGGTTTAGTATCGAGAATTTTACGCAGCTCGCCCAGGTTAGTGACTCGCTGCTGGTTAACCCCAAGGATCACGTCGCCTTTTTTCAGGCCGATACGCGCCGCGGCGCTGTTGGGCTTAACGTTGTCTACGCGCACCCCTTTATCGCTGCCGCTGTCGTTGCTGAGATCGGCGCCTTCAATGCCGGTATAGATAGTGGCCGACTGCACTTTATCCTGCGTGCTCTGCTGCAGCTCAACGGTAACGCTAACCGGTTTGCCGTCGCGCAGCAGGCCG
>NZ_DJDN01000001.1:8759-9085 GCF_002431095.1 Pantoea sp. UBA5923
CGTCGCGCAGCAGGCCGAGCTGCAGTTTGGTGCCAATCGGCAGCGAACCGACTTCGGCGCGCAGCGCGGCAAAGCTGCTCAGCGGTTTGCCGTTCATCGACACCACCACGTCGCCTGCTTTCACGCCCGCTTTCGCCGCGGCTGAGTTCGGCAGCACCTGGCTGACAAAGGCGCCGCGCTGGGCATCGACCTTCATCGCTTTCGCCAGCTCTGAGTTAAGCTCGGCACCCAGGATACCCAGCTCGCCGCGTTTCACCTGACCATACTCCACCATCTGGCCGGTCAGGTTTTTCACCATATTGCTCGGGATAGCGAAGCCGATGCCG
>NZ_DJDN01000001.1:9303-9636 GCF_002431095.1 Pantoea sp. UBA5923
GCCGGAGTTGCCGCGGTTAATCGCCGCATCAGTCTGAATAAAGTTTTCGTAATTTTCGACGTTGAGGCCGCTGCGTCCCAGCGCCGAGACGATGCCCGAGGTCACGGTTTCACCCAGGCCGTACGGGTTGCCGATAGCGACGGTGTAGTCGCCGACGCGCAGGTTATCGGAATCCGCGATTTTAATCGCCGTCAGGTTTTTCGCATCGATAAGCTGCACCAGCGCGATATCAGAGCGCGGATCCTTGCCAATCACTTTACCATCGTAGCGACGGCCATCGCTGAGCTGCACCTGGATTTTGGTGGCGTTGTCAACGACGTGGTTATTTGTCAC
>NZ_DJDN01000001.1:9786-10062 GCF_002431095.1 Pantoea sp. UBA5923
AACGACGTGGTTATTTGTCACCACGTAGCCTTTTTCAGCGTTGATGATGACGCCGGAACCCAGCGCGCGGAATTTTTCCTGCTGGGTATTGCCACCACCACCCGCGCCGCCCTGGCACATCGGCGAACTCAGGAAAGGCGATCCCTCCTGACAGAAGGGGGAATTATCGCCAAAGAACTGCTGAAACTGCTGCGGCAGACGCGGCGTTTTCACCGTGGTGCTGCCTTCAACGCTGATACTGACCACCGAAGGCATCACTTTTTCCAGCATCGGCGC
>NZ_DJDN01000001.1:10228-10492 GCF_002431095.1 Pantoea sp. UBA5923
TTCCAGCATCGGCGCCAGGCTCGGTAGTTGCTGACTGGTAGAAGAAGCCGATTCAGCGGCAAAAACGGCGGCAGGGCTTAACGCCAGGCCAAGACTGAGCGCCAGCGCGCTCAACGTTAAGGTGTTTTTTTTCATTCGTGTTAGTCTCATCCAGTAATTAACGTCAGACCCTTGCTGTGGTCAGTTATGAGATTTATCTTTTATCGCGAAGTTCCAGCAAAAGTTTGCGGAAAAAGTAAAAATTTATGCACGCTCTTTACAAAA
>NZ_DJDN01000005.1:0-20214 GCF_002431095.1 Pantoea sp. UBA5923
GAATCCTCCCGGATGCACCATCTCTTCAGATACGAAAGAGTGCCTCGAACGGTTATGGCATGACACATCGCCTGACAGTACGATTATCCTTCTGGATGCACCCTGTCTCTGGATATGAAAAAGTTTTACCCCTGCAAGACGATTTCTCAATGCATCCGTAGCTCAGCTGGATAGAGTACTCGGCTACGAACCGAGCGGTCGGAGGTTCGAATCCTCCCGGATGCACCATCTCTTCAGTTACGCAAGCACACCCCGAACGGATATGGCGAGGCAAAAGCCAGGCATGTCTCTCTGATTGACCATCCTCAAGAAATCCTTTTTACACACGCTTATTCTCCTTGCGCGCTTACCATTCGCCGCTCTGACAAAACCCAAACCTACTGAAATTTCCGGCAATTACGCCCGGCACCGCCCGATCACCTTTTTCTGAAAAGAAAAAATGCTAATGCTTTCAAAGCATTTGCTGTTCATGCCACCTGGCGACAACCTGTCCGCATTACGCTAAAGTAAGGGCACATTTGTTGAGTGTCCGGAGTGGGGATGTACGATCAATATGACGCACTGATTTTCGATATGGACGGCACGATCCTGGATACCGAGCCGACACATCGAAAAGCGTGGCATCAGGTACTGGGACGATATGAGCTGACGTTAGACGAATCGCAAATGGTTGGTTTCAACGGCGCGCCCACCTGGCGGCTCGCGCAATTTATTATCGAAAAAAACCACTCCTCTCTCGATCCGTATCAGCTCGCCGCTGAAAAAACCGCGGCGGTTAAAGCCATGCTGCTGGATAACGTTCGACCGCTTCCGCTGATGGAGGTGGTGAAGGCCTGGCATGGCCGACGTCCAATGGCGGTCGGCACCGGAAGCGAACACAGCATGGCGGATGCGCTGCTCAAGCAGCTGGGCGTCCGTGACCTCTTCACAGCCGTAGTAGGCGCCGATGATGTCGAGCGTCATAAACCTGAACCCGATACGTTTTTACGCTGTGCAGCGCTAATGGGTGTCGATCCGACGCGCTGTGTGGTGTTCGAAGACGCCGATTTTGGCGTGCAGGCGGCGAAAGCGGCCGGTATGGATGTGGTTGATGTGCGCTTGCTGTGAGTGACGTTCTGGCGCTTGCTTCTCTGTTTGGCAGCAGTTTTCTCAGCGCAACCCTGCTACCAGGAAGTTCTGAGGCGCTGCTGATTGCATTACTGGTCGCCAAAAAGGCGTCCGTTTATGGATTGATTGTCGCTGCATCAGTGGGTAATACGCTGGGCGGCATCACTAATATTTTTCTTGGTCGCTTACTGCCGTTGAAACGGCAGGGGCGATGGCATGACACAGCAATAACGTGGTTGCACCGAATGGGACCTGCAGCGCTGCTGCTGAGCTGGCTACCGGTTATCGGCGACCTGCTCTGCGTGCTCGCAGGCTGGTTGCGCTTTGCCTGGCTTCCGGTCCTGGTGTTTCTCGCCGTCGGGAAAACGCTGCGTTATATCGTTATCGCGACCGCCACCTTACAGGGTTTGCAATGGTGGCATTGATTCGCACAGATTCGAGGCTAGGGTTAACATTATGCTGAACAAAAATAAATTACTGTCCCAGCGGGAGGTTAATGTGATCCCGGACGTATCTAAAGCGCTCTCCTGGCTGGAGGCGCATCCCAATGCCTTGAAAGGTATTGGTCGCGGCATTGAACGCGAAACGCTGCGCGTGAAGCCTGATGGGCATCTGGCTGAAAGCCGTCATCCCGATTCTCTGGGATCGGCGCTGAAGCATGACTGGATTACCACCGATTTCGCAGAGACGCTGCTGGAATTCATCACGCCGGTAGATCAAAACATCGACCATATGCTGGCATTCCTGCGCGATATTCATCGCCATGTGGCGCGAGAGCTGGCTGATGAGCGCATGTGGCCTTTTAGCATGCCTTGCCTGATTGACGATGCCGATCGCATTGAGCTGGCGCAGTACGGCAGTTCCAATATTGGCCGCATGAAGACGCTCTATCGTCAGGGGCTGAAAAACCGCTACGGCGCCCTGATGCAGACGATCTCCGGCATTCACTATAACTTCTCGCTGCCGCTGAGCTTCTGGCAAGAGTGGGCGGACGTTAAAGACGCCGAGAGCGGAAAAGAGACGATTTCTGCCGGTTACCTGCGCCTGATCCGCAACTACTATCGTTTCGGCTGGGTCATTCCCTATCTGTTCGGCGCCTCGCCGGCGATCAGCTCCAGCTTCCTGCAGGGACGCGAAAGCAAGCTGCCGTTTGAAACCGACGGCAAAGATTCACTGTGGCTGCCCTATGCGACCTCGCTGCGCCTTAGCGACCTTGGCTACACCAATAAATCGCAGAGCGGCCTCGGTATTACCTTTAACTCGCTTGAAGGCTACGTTAAGGCATTAAAAGCCGCCATTAAAACCCCGTCTGAAGAATACGCCGCGATGGGCACGAAAGACGCGGAGGGCAACTGGCTGCAGCTCAACACCAACGTTCTGCAGATTGAAAATGAGCTTTATGCCCCGATCCGTCCGAAGCGCGTTACGCGTTCTGGCGAAGCGCCCTCCGATGCGCTGCTGCGCGGCGGTATCGAATATATTGAAGTGCGCTCGCTCGACATTAATCCGTTCTCAGCTGTCGGCGTCGATGCGAACCAGGTGCGTTTCCTCGATCTTTTCCTGATCTGGTGTACCCTGGCCGATGCGCCGGAAATGAGCGCCGATGAACTGCTGTGCAGCCGTAAAAACTGGAACCGCGTCGTGCTGGAAGGGCGCAAGCCGAATCAGATGATTTCGGTCGGCTGTAGCGAAACTGAACATCCGCTGGTTGAGGTAGGTAAAGCGCTGTTTGCCGATCTGCATCGCGTGGCGGAAGTGCTCGACAGTAATCAGGGCAGCACGCAATATCAACAGGTTTGCGATCAACTGGTGGCATCCTTTGACGATCCTGAGCTAACCTATTCGGCGCGCATACTGCAGGCGATAAAAGAGAACGGCGTGACCGGTACCGGCATCGCCCTGGCGGAACAGTATCGTCATATGCTGTGCGAAGAGCCGCTGGAAGTCGTAAGCGAAGAAGATTTTACGCGTCAGGCGCTTGAGTCAGTTGCGGCGCAGAAAAAGCTGGAAGAGGAAGATACGCTCGATTTTGAAGCTTATCTTGCCAGTCGCGAAGGTTAGAAAAGAAAAAGGCCACATCAATGTGGCCAAATTAACATCTCTGTTGTCAGGGATGATGATAACAAATGCGCGTCTTTCATATATTCAGACGCTGGGCGAACAGAAAAGTTTCATCGTTTATAAAAAAATTCTCAAAACAGGAGGTGACGTATGCCACTACTGGACAGTTTTACCGTTGACCATACCATTATGGCCGCGCCCGCAGTGCGTGTTGCGAAGACCATGAAAACTCCCCATGGCGATACCATCACCGTTTTTGACCTGCGTTTCTGCCGTCCCAACAAAGAGATCCTGACCGAGCGCGGCATTCATACGCTTGAGCATCTGTTTGCGGGCTTTATGCGCAACCATCTTAACGGCGACGGCGTAGAAATCGTGGATATCTCGCCGATGGGTTGCCGTACCGGTTTCTATATGAGCCTGATCGGCACGCCGGACGAGCAGCGCGTCGCCAGCGCGTGGAAAGGGGCCATGGAAGATGTTCTGAAGGTGAAAGACCAGAATCAGATCCCTGAGCTGAACGAATATCAGTGCGGTAGTTATAAGCTGCATTCGCTGGATGAAGCGCAGCAGATTGCGCGCAACGTACTGGCGCATGATATCGGCGTAAACCGCAATGAAGATCTGAAGCTGCCGCAAGAGAAGCTGCAAGAGCTGCATATCTAGTTGTTGCACGCACAGCAAAAAAAACGCCGCATCGTTGCGGCGTTTTTTATGGGCGGGCGTCAGGAGCCGATAGAGGTTTTAAGCGGCGTGCGCGGCGTAATGCGCACCTGCTTCACCATATTGTCCTGTACGTCGAGAATATCAACGGCGTAGTTCGACAGCTCGACGCGGGTGTTGATCTCAGGGATCTCCTCCAGCGCCTCCAGCAGCATGCCGTTAATGGTGCGCGCTTCCTGCTCCGGCAGATGCCAGTTAAAGGCCTTATTGATTTCACGCACGTTAGCGCTGCCTTCCACCAGCACCGAACCGTCATTTTGCGGCATCACTTCTTCCGCCAGCGTTGGCGACATAGACGTGGTGAAGTCGCCGACGATCTCTTCCAGGATATCCTCAATGGTCACCAGGCCTTTGATGTCGCCATACTCATCCACCACCAGACCGACTTTCTTCTTGTTGCGCTGGAATTTAACTAGCTGGATGTTTAGCGGCGTACCTTCCGGCACGTAGTAAATCTCATCGGCCGCCCGCAGCAACGTCTCTTTATTAAACTCTTTTTTCTCCGTCATGGTGCGCCAGGCTTCACGCACGCGCAGCATGCCGACGCAGTCGTCCAGCGAGTCGCGGAACAGCACGATGCGGCCATGAGGCGAATGGCTGAGCTGGCGCATCACCGATTTCCAGTCGTCGTTGATATTGATGCCGACGATATCGTTGCGCGGCACCATAATGTCGTCAACGCTCACTTTCTCCAGATCGAGCACCGAAAGCAGCATGTCCTGATTGCGACGCGACATCAGGCTGCGCGACTCATAAACGATGGTACGCAGCTCCTCTTTGCTCAGCGCCGAGTTGCTGGCGCTCTCGGTTTTGATGCCGACCATACGCATCAGCAGGCGGGTAATGGTGTTCAGCAGCCAGACGATCGGCAGCATGATGTACTGCAGCGGCACCAGCAGAAAACTGCTGGGATAAGCGACCTTCTCCGGGTAGAGCGCGGCGATGGTTTTCGGCAGCACTTCGGCAAACACCAGCACGACAAAGGTCAGGATACCGGTCGCGATCGCCACGCCAGCATCGCCATAGAGGCGCATGCCAACGATGGTCGCCAGCGACGAGGCGAGAATATTCACCAGGTTATTGCCGATCAGCACCAGGCTCAGCAGGCGATCGGGACGGCGCAGCAGGCCTTCGACCCGGCGCGCGCTGCGCTGGCCGTTTTTGGCCTGATGACGCAGCTTATAGCGGTTAAGCGTCATCATGCCGGTTTCGGACCCGGCGAACCAGGCGGACACCAGTACCATGACGACCAGCGTGATAATCAATGTGGTGGTTGAAACATGTTCCAACGCGGGAGTTCCTTTTATTAAGACGAGTGAGTCAGCAGGTGCTGTAAGATACGACTGCCGAAGTAGGCCATAGTCAACAGCAGCGCGCCGCCGCAGTTGAACCACACTACGCGACGTCCGCGCCAGCCTTCATGATAGTGTCCCCAGAGCAAAACGATATAGACGAACCAGGCCAGAATAGAGAGCACCGCTTTATCGACGTTCTCGGCGCTGAACAGGTTATGCATATAAAACAGGCCGGTGCAGAGCACCAGCGTCAGCAGCACTACGCCGATCTGGGTGATATGAAACATTTTACGCTCAATGCTCAACAGCGGCGGCATATCCTGGGTAAAGGCCAGCTTTTTGTTCTTGAGCTGATAGTCGATCCACGCCAGCTGCAGCGCATAAAGCGCGGCGATGATCAGCGTCGCATAGGCGAACAGCGACAGGCCGATATGGATCATCATGCCCGGCGTGGTTTCAAGATGGGTGATAAAGGCGTTGGGCACAAAGGTGGCGAACGCCAGATTGATCAGCGCGAAACTGTAGACGATGGGCAGCAGCAGCCAGCCGCGATTGCGCGAGGCGACAATCGTCATAATGGCGCAGATAAGCAGGCTGACCAGCGAACCGATATTGAGCAAGCTGAGATTCTGCCCGCTATCGACGGCAAATATCCGCTGCTGCAGCGCCACGGCATGCGCCACCAGCGCGACGCAGGCGGAAAGCACCGCCATTCGCCGCCATCCGCTGTTACGTTTCAACAGGCTGGGAATAATCAGTGCGAGACTCAGAGAGTAGGCGAACAGCGCCAGAAGCGAGAAAACGGACATAGATCCTTACAGGTATCAGTCAGATGAAAGGAAAAAGGCAGTATAGCGCCAGCAGAAGCCGCCTCCAACCGATCTAAGGAGCAATAGCAGAGATCGTTGCAGCTTCGTGTTATAATCCGCCGCATTATGCCGATCAGGCGCCTCGCGATTTTTTCTGAGTGAGAGAGAATGTTTGATAATTTAACCGATCGTTTGTCGCAAACCCTGCGCAATATCAGCGGCCGCGGAAGGCTGACAGAAGACAATATTAAAGACACGCTGCGCGAAGTGCGTATGGCGCTGCTGGAAGCGGACGTTGCGCTGCCGGTCGTGCGTGACTTTATCAACCGCGTCAAAGAGAGCGCGGTGGGTCACGATGTTAACAAAAGCCTGACGCCGGGTCAGGAGTTCATCAAGATCGTCCGCAACGAGCTGGTTACGGCGATGGGCGACGAGAATAACGCGCTTAACCTGGCCGCGCAGCCGCCGGCCGTGGTGCTGATGGCGGGTCTGCAGGGTGCGGGTAAAACCACCAGCGTCGGCAAACTGGGTAAATTCCTGCGTGAGAAGCACAAGAAGAAAGTGCTGGTTGTCTCTGCGGACGTTTATCGCCCGGCGGCGATCAAACAGCTTGAAACGCTGGCGCAGCAGGTCGGCGTCGATTTTTGCCCGTCCGACCTCAGCCAGAAGCCGGTCGACATCGTTAAGAACGCGCTGAAAGAAGCGAAGCTGCAGTTCTACGACGTACTGCTGGTGGATACCGCGGGTCGTCTGCACGTCGACGAAGCGATGATGGACGAGATCAAACAGGTACATGCCGCGATTAATCCGGTAGAGACGCTGTTTGTTGTCGACGCCATGACCGGTCAGGATGCGGCGAACACGGCGAAAGCCTTTAACGAAGCGCTGCCGCTGACCGGCGTGATCCTGACGAAAGTGGACGGCGACGCGCGCGGCGGTGCGGCGCTGTCGATTCGTCACATTACCGGCAAGCCTATCAAGTTTATGGGCGTCGGCGAGAAGACCGAAGCGCTGGAGCCGTTCTATCCCGATCGTATCGCCTCACGTATCCTCGGCATGGGTGACGTGCTGTCGCTGATTGAGGATATCGAGAGCAAGGTTGACCGCGATCAGGCGGAGAAGCTGGCTAAGAAGCTTAAAACCGGCGACGGCTTCGACCTCAACGACTTTCTTGAGCAGCTCAAGCAGATGCGCAATATGGGCGGCATGGCGAGCCTGATGGGCAAACTGCCGGGCATGGGCCAGCTGCCGGACAACGTGAAGTCGCAGATGGACGACAAGGTGCTGGTGCGTATGGAGGCGATTATCAACTCCATGACGCGCAAAGAGCGTGAAAAGCCGGAGATTATCAAAGGCTCGCGCAAGCGTCGCATCGCCACCGGCGCTGGCATGCAGGTGCAGGACGTTAACCGCTTACTTAAGCAGTTCGACGATATGCAGCGCATGATGAAGAAAATGAAGAAGGGCGGCATGGCGAAAATGATGCGCAGCATGAAAGGCATGATGCCCCCAGGATTCCCCGGACGCTAAGCGTTCGGCAATAAAAGCCCGAAAGGTTGCGCTCACAGGTTGCTTTTTGCGCCGAAATGAGTAAAATTTTCGGGCTTTTTATACAGCACCCGGGCCCCGTTCCTCGATGGGGCCCGGTTGTTTTATTAACTTAAGAGGATGTTATGGTAACAATTCGTTTGGCACGTCACGGCGCGAAAAAGCGTCCGTTCTATCAGGTCGTCGTTACTGACAGCCGCAATGCACGTAACGGTCGCTTCATCGAGCGCGTAGGCTTCTTCAACCCGATCGCTTCTGGTCAGGCTGAAACTCTGCGTCTGGACCTGGACCGCATCGAGCACTGGGTTGGCCAGGGCGCAACGCTTTCAGATCGCGTTAACGCGCTGATCAAAGAAGCAAAAAAAGCAGCTTAATCTGTCACGGTGGTGAGCATGAGCAAAGAACTTGCCGCACAGCCTCCCGTTAAGCCCCTCGTGTTGGGGAAAATGGGTGCTGCCTACGGCATTCGTGGCTGGCTCAAAGTGTTTTCCTCCACCGAAGCGGCCGAAAGTATCTTCGACTACCAACCCTGGTTCATTCAGCGCGCCGGTAAATGGCAGCAGGTTGAGCTGGAAAGTTGGCGGCATCACAATCAGGACCTGATCATCAAAGTCAAAGGCATTGACGATCGGGACGCGGCGACGCAGTTGACCAATTGCGAAATTACGGTCGACTCGGCGCAGCTGCCGGAGCTGAACGACGGCGATTACTACTGGAAAGACCTTATGGGCTGCCAGGTAGTCAACGTTGACGGTTACGAGATGGGCAAAGTCATCGATATGATGGAGACCGGCTCGAACGACGTACTCGTCGTAAAGGCGAACCTGAAAGATGCGTTCGGTGTGAAGGAGCGGTTAATACCGTTTCTTGATGAACAGGTTATCAAGAAAGTCGATCTCGCTACTGGCGTCATTGAAGTAGACTGGGATCCTGGTTTTTGATCTCCGAATCGCAAGGTAACGTAACGGCGAAAACGATGTGGATTGGTGTTATTAGCCTTTTTCCAGAGATGTTTCGCGCAATTACCGATTACGGGGTAACTGGCCGGGCAGTAAAAAATGGCCTGCTCAGCATCGAGAGCTGGAGTCCTCGCGACTTTGCTCACGACCGGCACCGTACGGTGGACGATCGTCCATACGGCGGCGGACCGGGAATGCTGATGATGGTGCAGCCCTTACGGGATGCGATCCACGCAGCGAAAGCGGCGGCGGGGGAAGGGGCCAGGGTGATCTATCTGTCACCTCAGGGGCGCAAACTCGACCAACAGGGCGTTTGCGAACTGGCGACGCAGCAGAAGTTAATTCTGGTCTGCGGCCGCTACGAAGGTATTGATGAGCGCGTTATCCAAACCGAAATTGATGAAGAATGGTCAATCGGTGATTACGTGCTTAGCGGCGGTGAGCTACCAGCCATGACGATGATTGATTCAGTAGCCCGGTTAATTCCAGGCGTACTGGGCAAGCAGGCGTCGGCCGATGAGGATTCGTTCTCTGACGGTTTGCTGGACTGCCCGCACTATACCCGACCTGAAGTGCTGGAAGGCATGGAGGTACCGACAGTTCTGCTGTCTGGCAACCATGCAGAGATTCGCCGTTGGCGTCTGAAACAGTCGCTGGGCCGGACCTGGCTAAGAAGACCTGAACTTCTGGAAAACCTGGCTCTGACTGAAGAGCAAGCAAGGTTGCTGAAAGCGTTCCAGCTGGAACATCAGCAACAAAACGATGAGGCGGCAGAGTAATCTCCCGCGACTATCAGTTTACCCAGGATAAGAGATTTAATTATGAGCAACATTATCAAGCAAATTGAACAAGAGCAGATGAAACAGGACGTACCTTCCTTCCGCCCGGGTGATTCCGTGGAAGTGAAAGTATGGGTCGTTGAAGGTTCTAAGAAACGTCTGCAGGCATTCGAGGGCGTGGTTATCGCTATCCGTAACCGCGGTCTGCACTCTGCATTCACTGTTCGTAAGATTTCTAACGGCGAAGGCGTTGAGCGTGTCTTCCAGACTCACTCTCCGGTCATCGACAGCATTTCTGTCAAACGCCGTGGTGCTGTGCGTAAAGCCAAACTGTACTACCTGCGTGAGCGTACTGGTAAGTCAGCTCGTATCAAAGAGCGTCTTAACTAAGGTATCGCTAACGCGACATCTAAAAGTTAATAGCAAACAAGGGGTTGGCGTGATGCCAGCCCCTTTTTTTATCTCTGCATTTCAGGGCGATGAACGTGATAAATAGCGGTGTTCACCGGCCCGCTCTCCAGAATGATTAAGCCGTAACGCATATCAATAAAGCGCGCGCCGCAACGCGCCGCCACGGCGCGGCTGGCGTGGTTCTCCTCGGCGGCGAGGATCTCAATCACCTTTATCTCAGGTCGCGCAAACGCCATTTCAAGTAACAGCTCGACGGCGCGGCTGGCGACTCCCTGTCGCTGCATATCGCTGCGCACCCAATATCCCAGCGCGGCGAACTGGCCCGGCTGACGGGCAAAACGGATCCCTGCGCCACCGAGTAAGCGATCTTGATCGTCGACGATAGCGAACTCCTCCGCTTCGCCTTTTATTCTCTGCTGCTGCGTAAAAGCGATCCAGCTAGCAGCCTCCTCGGGCTGATAATCAGGGTGCGCCCATGTCATCCAGGGCAGCAGCGTATCCAGAGAGCTATTAACTGCGGCAGTAAAGTCTGGAATATCTGCGCAGGTGAAAGGACGAAGCCGTACTGAAGAGGAAACAGGCGTCATAAAATATCCGATGAAGAAGCGATAAAGGTCAGCGTATCAGGCGAACTAATACAATGCCAGTGGCTTGGTGTAATTAATAGTTTACGTTTTGGCTGGCCACTGAATTGAGAATTTTTATATATTCCATTGTTTTAATTGAATTTTAATAATGGATGATGAGGGTTGTCAATTTAATGGTAATAAAAGTGTACATAGGTGGATTGCTTGTTTTACGTCCTGTGATAAAGTGTTCCCTGTCCTGTCAGAGGATCATTAATCGCATAACGAGGAAAAAAGGATCGTAGCCATGCAAAAAGACGCGCTGAACAATGTCCATATCGCCGAAGAACAGATCTTAATCACCCCGGAAGAGCTGAAAGCGAAATTCCCGCTTAATGCCCAGCAGGAGGCGCAGATCGCCGCTTCGCGCCAGACGATTTCCGACATTATCGCCGGTCGCGATCCGCGTTTGCTGGTGGTATGTGGGCCCTGTTCGATTCACGATACTGAAGCCGCTCTGGACTACGCTCGTCGTTTGAAAGATCTCTCTGAACAGCTGAAGGATCAGCTCTATATCGTTATGCGCGTCTATTTTGAAAAACCCCGCACCACCGTCGGCTGGAAAGGGTTGATCAACGATCCCTATATGAACAACTCCTTTGACATGGAAGCGGGTCTGCATATTGCGCGTCAGCTGCTGGTGAACCTGGTAGAGATGGGGCTGCCGCTTGCTACCGAAGCGCTCGATCCCAACAGCCCGCAGTACCTCGGCGATCTTTTCAGCTGGTCAGCCATCGGCGCGCGTACCACGGAGTCGCAAACTCACCGTGAAATGGCGTCAGGGCTTTCGATGCCGGTTGGTTTCAAGAATGGCACTGACGGCAGCCTCGGGACGGCGATTAACGCTATGCGCGCCGCCGCGATGCCGCACCGTTTTGTCGGCATTAACCAGGCGGGCCAGGTATGCCTGCTGCAGACGCAGGGCAATCCAGACGGTCACGTTATTCTGCGCGGCGGTAAAGCGCCCAATTACAGCCCGGAAGATGTTGCGCAGTGTGAAAAAGAGATGCTCAAAGCGGGACTGCGCCCGGCCTTGATGATAGATTGCAGCCATGGCAATTCTAACAAAGACTACCGCCGCCAGCCTGGCGTCGCTGAATCGGCGATTGCCCAGATCAAAGATGGCAACCGCTCGATTATTGGCCTGATGCTGGAGAGCCACATCAACGAAGGCAATCAGTCTTCCGAGCAGCCGCGCAGCGAAATGAAATACGGTGTTTCCGTTACCGATGCCTGCATCAACTGGGAAACCACCGAAACCCTGCTGCGCGACATGCATCAGGATCTGCAAGAAGTGCTGTCGGCGCGTCTGTCACACGAGGTGTAATGAGCAATGGTGGCTGAACTGACCGCGCTGCGCGATCAAATTGATACTGTCGATAAGGCGCTGCTGGATTTGCTGGCAAAACGTCTGGAGCTGGTAGCTGAAGTGGGCGAAGTAAAGAGCCGTTACGGCTTGCCCATCTATGTGCCGGAGCGCGAAGCTTCTATGCTGGCTTCGCGTCGTAAAGAGGCGGAAGCGCTCGGCGTCCCGCCTGACCTGATTGAGGACATACTGCGCCGCGTTATGCGCGAGTCCTATACCAGCGAGAATGATAAAGGCTTTAAAACGCTGAACCCGGCGCTGCGTCCGGTCGTGATCGTCGGCGGCAAAGGCCAGATGGGCACGCTGTTTGCGCGTATGCTGAGGCTGTCGGGCTACAGCGTCAAGACGCTGGACAAAGAGGACTGGGATCAGGCGGCGTCGCTGCTGAGCGATGCCGGTATGGTGATTATCAGCGTACCAATTCATCTTACGGAGCAGGTTATCGCGCAGCTGCCGACGCTGCCGGAAGACTGTATCCTTGTGGATCTGGCGTCGGTCAAGAATCGTCCCCTGCAGGCGATGCTGGCGGCGCATACTGGCCCGGTGCTCGGCCTGCACCCTATGTTTGGCCCGGACAGCGGCAGCCTGGCGAAGCAGGTTGTGGTCTGGTGCGACGGGCGTCAGCCAGAGGCTTATCAGTGGTTCCTTGAGCAGATTCAGGTATGGGGCGCACGGCTGCATCGTATCAGCGCAGTAGAGCATGACCAGAATATGGCTTTTATACAGGCGCTGCGTCACTTCGCGACCTTCGCTTACGGGCTGCATCTGGCGGAAGAGAACGTCAACCTCGATCAGCTGCTGGCGCTCTCCTCGCCAATTTATCGTCTGGAACTGGCGATGGTAGGACGGCTGTTTGCGCAGGATCCCCAGCTTTACGCGGACATTATTATGTCTTCCGAAAGCAACCTGGCGCTGATCAAACGCTACTATCAGCGCTTCGGTGAAGCGATTACGCTGCTGGAGCAGGGCAATAAGCAGGCTTTTATCGACAGCTTCAACCGCGTTGAACACTGGTTTGGCGATCATGCTAAACGCTTTATGGTTGAAAGCCGTAGCCTGCTGCGCTCAGCTAACGACAGCCGACCGTAAAAAAATGGCATCCTCAGGGATGCCGTTTTTTTTATTCGCTGCGCGGTTCCACCGCGACCACATTCTCGCCGGGGTAGCAGCCAAGCACCTTCAGCATGCGGGTCAGGCCTTTCAGTTCCTGCAGCGCCTGCTGCATGCTGTCGGATTCCAGATTGCCCTGCACGTCGATATAAAACATCTCTTCCCACGGATTGCCGTTAATCGGGCGCGACTCCAGCTTGCTCATAATCAGGTTGTGCTGGCGCAGCACCAGCAGCGCTTCAACCAGTGCGCCCGCCTGCTGGCCGGTCGCCATCAGCAGCGTCGTTTTTGCAGGAACCTGATCGGACACCGCAATAGCTTTACGAGCCAGAACGATAAAGCGCGTATGGTTTTGCTGCTGGTTCGCCAGATTGCGCTCCAGCACCTGCAGATGATAAAGCTCGCCGCCCGCTTCGCTGCCCAGTGCGGCCGCTTTCGGCGAATTCAGCGCCGCGACTTTTTCCATGGCGGCGGCGGTGCTCTCGGTATATTCGATCTTCCAGTGCGGGAAACGACTAATAAACTGGCTGCACTGCTGGAAAGGCTGCGGGTGACTGTAGACGGTTTCAATCTGCTGTAAATCGGTGTTGCCTGTTACCAGCACGCAGTGCTCGATGGGCTGAGTCAGTTCACCCACAATCGAGAGGCTGGTCTGCTGCAGCAGATCGTATACGTCATTAATCGAGCCGGAACTGGTATTTTCAATCGGCAGCACTGCGTAGTCCGCCTGGCCATTTTCTACCTGACGAATGATGTCCTGAAACTTGAGGCAGCCGATCTCCATCATATTGTCGAAATGGCGGGCGGCATACTGACGTGCGGCCAGATGTGAATAGGAGCCTTTTGGACCGAGGAAAGCGATGCGTGCCGCCAGAGCGTGCGCATGGTTCAGGTTTTTCTGCAGCAGAGCCTGCTGCGTCAGGACGGAATCCTCAATAATCTGCTGAAACAGGCGCGTAATATAATGCGCGTCCAGCTGATGTTTTTTACCGAGTACGATCAGGTGCTCCAGCAGCGCGCGCTCGCGTTCAATATCGCGAATCGGCCGGTGCGTGGCTAGCTTCGCCTCGGCGACCTTCACGGCAAGCGCGCGGCGTTCCGCCAGCAGCGTCAGCAGTTTTTCATCAACGGCGCTGATTTTGTCACGCAGCGCCAGTAAAGGATTGTCGGGATTCATAGGGCTCACCTGTAAACTGTCCAATAAAAAAGCCTCCCGGTTGGGAGGCTTTGTTGTTCGTCTTCGCTTTCTTTTTCACACGACGAATCGCCTCCCAGTCAGGGGAAGGTAAAAAAGAAAGCGAAGAAAAACGGCAAACGTTTCATGATGATTTCCATTCAAAAAGTGATTCGAGAGTACCCGCACTGATTTAAGGCTGTCAATAAAAAACGCGCCCGCAGGCGCGTTAGTCAAAACAGGGGAGTTAAGCGGCTGGCGTGATGGTCTTAACGCTGGTCGCTGCCCGACGGGCTTCTGGCTTGTGCTGAACCTTATTCAACTGACGCTCAAGCTTACTGATAAGGTCGTTAATCGCCGTATACATATCCTCATGCTTAGCGCTGGCGACCAGCGTGCCGTTTGGCGTATTAATAGTGGCGTCGGCCACGAATTCTTTCGGCGCTTTGGACAGAACGATGTGCGGGTTTATCAGATGAGCTTGCCATTTTTCCAGCTTGGCGAGACGGTCTTCGACATGGTCGCGGATAGCCGCGGTGATTTCCATTTGTTTGCTGGTAATGTTCAGAATCATAGGTCTACCTCTCTGTCATTTTCCGTCTGGGTAGATCCAGCATAACGCGCTGAACAACGAAATGTGTGATTTAGATCACGAAAAAATGTCGCTTTTTGTCAATGACAGCGATTTGTGAGAAAGGGTGGGAATATGGTGGAAAAGCCTTGAACCAGGGCAAGCAGAGGCGCATGATTGACGGGTTAGATCAGCGGAGAATTGACAAAAGTGTCGCTTTTCCACGCATAAAAAAAGCAGCCATCAAGGCTGCTTTTTCATTTTTCCAGCTCAGAATTAACTGGCGCTGTTTGCAGCGATAATTTTCGCCACTTTATCCGCTTCGGCAGTCAGCTGCAGATTACGGTAGGCTTTTTCCATCAGCGGCAGCGCATCACGCGTGGCCTGCGTATCGGGATAATCGCGCATCATGCCTTCAACGCGGTTAACTACCGCGACATAAGCTTCACGCTTAGTATAGAATTGCGCCACCGAGAGCTCATATTTCGCCAGGCGGTCTTTTAAATAGACCAGGCGTTTTTGCGCATCGGCCGCATACTGGCTGTTGGGGTAGTTACGCAGCAGCTGCGAGAAGTCGCGGAACGCGTCGCGGGCGTGCGTCGGATCGCGATCGGAGCGGTCAACGCCGAAGAAGCCCTGCAGTGCAGAGTCGTCCAGCGCCATATCCGTCAGGCCGCGCATATAGATAACGTAGTCAATGTTCGGATGGGTCGGGTTCAGACGCATAAAGCGATCTATTGCAGCCTGCGCCAAGGGTAAATCGGCGTTTTTGTAGTAGGCATAGATCAGATCAAGCTGTACCTGCTGAGAATAAGGACCAAAAGGATAACGGTTGTCCAGCGCTTCCAGTTGCTTAATCGCCGCTTTAAAGTTACCGTCCTGCAGCTTTTCCTGAGCGGTAGCGTAGATTTCGGAAGGCGGGCTGTCCGGTACTGTGTCCTTTGAGCTGGAACAACCCACAAGGGCCAGGCTCAGTGTGGCAGCAGCCACCAGATATTTCATACGCGTCATGACGAAATGGTTATCCTCAATTTGTTATGGCGGAAGCTGTCCGTATAGCTCCCGGTAATGACCAGGTACGATAGCACATTATATTAAACGGCATCGCCGTGAAAACCCAACGTTAACGAAGAAGCTGTATATGGCACAACAAGTTCAACTCACCGCAACGGTCTCCGAAGCGCAGCTGGGACAACGCTTAGATCAAACTTTGGCGGAATTGTTCCCTGATTATTCACGTTCGCGCATAAAAGAATGGATCCTGGACCGGCGCGTCAGCGTTAACGGCGCGGTCGTCGATAAACCTAAAGAGAAAGTATTGGGCGGCGAACAGGTCGCCATTGATGCAGAAATCGATGAGGAGCAGCGCTGGGAAGCGCAAAACATCCCGCTGAACATCGTCTATGAAGATGACGATATTCTGGTTATCAACAAGCCACGCGACCTGGTAGTGCATCCTGGCGCCGGCAACCCCGACGGCACCGTACTCAATGCGCTGCTGTATCACTATCCCGCGATTGCCGACGTGCCGCGCGCCGGTATTGTGCATCGACTGGATAAAGATACCACCGGTTTAATGGTGGTCGCGAAAACCGTACCGGCGCAAACGCACCTGGTGGAAACGCTGCAGCTGCGTGAAATCACCCGTGAGTACGAAGCGGTCGCGATTGGGAAGATGACGGCGGGCGGTACGGTAAATGAGCCGATCAGCCGTCACTCGACTAAACGTACCCATATGGCGGTGCATCCAATGGGGAAACCAGCGGTAACGCACTACCGCATTATGGAGCACTTCCGCGCCCATACGCGGTTGCGTCTGCGTCTCGAAACCGGTCGTACGCACCAGATCCGCGTGCATATGTCGCACATTAACCATCCGCTGGTGGGCGATCCGCTTTACGGTGGTCGCCCGCGTCCGCCGAAAGGCGCCTCGGAGCAGTTTATCAACACGCTGCGCGCTTTCGATCGTCAGGCGCTGCATGCGACGATGCTGCGTCTCTACCATCCGATTACCGGCATCGAAATGGAGTGGCATGCACCGCTGCCGCAGGACATGGTGGATCTGATCGAGGTATTGAAAGCAGATACCGACGAGTTCCGCGATCAGCTGGACTGGCTATGAGCCTGATCCTGCCGGAATGGCCCGCGCCCGCCAACGTAGGCGCCTGTTCGACGCTGCGCGGCGGCGGCGTGAGCCTCGCACCGTGGGAGACATTTAACCTGGGCGGCCACGTTGGCGACGATCCGGCGCATGTAGCCGCTAACCGGAAAAGCCTGGTGGCGCGCGCGGAATTGCCGGAAATGCCGCGCTGGCTCGATCAGGTTCACGGTACAGATGTGGTTCGCCTGCCTTCCGCGCACGCGGAGGCATTGCAGGCGGATGCCTGCATCACGCGCGAAGCGGGCGTGGTGTGCGCGATCATGACGGCAGATTGTCTGCCGGTGCTGTTCTGTTCCGATGACGGCAGAGAAGTCGCCGCAGCCCATGCTGGCTGGCGCGGCCTGTGCGCCGGCGTGCTGGAAAATACGCTGGCGCAGTTCGCTTCGCCAGTCGGTCAGATACACGCCTGGCTTGGACCCGCTATCGGTCCCGACGCCTTTGAAGTCGGCAGCGAAGTGCGCGCCGCTTTTATGGCTAAAGATGAGCGTGCCCGGCAGGCTTTTCGTCCGGCTGGCGCAAAGTATTTTGCCGATATCTGGCTGCTTGCGCAGCAGCGGCTAGAGGCGGCGGGCGTGAAGTCCGTAAGTATGACCCGGCGCTGCACCTTTCATGAGAGTGGCGATTTTTTCTCCTTCCGGCGCGACGGAACAACGGGGCGTATGGCTTCTTTAATTTGGCTGAGATAACCTTACGCCACAAGACGATCCAGTAGCGGATTTTTTGCTCACTGCACAGGTCAATAACCTTGAAAACTTGGGGGATGACCTCATTTTAATCTCCAGTAGCATTTTGACCTGTAATGGGAGGAATCATGCGTCTGGATCGTCTTACCAACAAATTCCAACTGGCCCTTGCCGACGCACAGTCCCTTGCTCTGGGACACGACAACCAATTTATTGAACCTCTGCACTTGATGAGCGCGCTGCTCAGTCAGGAAGGGGGATCCGTTCGTCCGTTATTAACTTCAGCAGGCGTTGACGTTGCCACACTGCGCAATGGCGTCGAGCAGGCTATCAACCGTTTGCCGCAGGTAGAAGGCAGCGAAGGGGATGTTCAGCCCTCCGCCGACCTGGTTCGCGTTCTTAACCTGTGCGATAAGCTGGCGCAGAAGCGCGGCGACAATTTTATATCATCTGAACTCTTTGTTCTGGCGGCCCTCGACTCGCGCGGCTCTTTAGCCGATTTGCTGAAATCGGCCGGTGCGACCACTGACAAGCTTACCAAAGCGATTGAACAGCTGCGTGGAGGAGATAACGTGAACGATCAAGGGGCTGAAGACCAGCGCCAGGCGTTAAAGAAATACACCATCGACCTCACCGAGCGCGCCGAACAGGGCAAGCTCGACCCGGTCATTGGTCGTGACGAAGAGATTCGCCGCACCATTCAGGTGCTGCAGCGCCGTACCAAAAACAACCCGGTGCTGATAGGCGAACCGGGCGTCGGTAAAACCGCGATTGTGGAAGGTCTGGCGCAGCGCATTATTAACGGCGAAGTGCCGGAAGGCCTGAAAGGCCGCCGCGTACTGGCGCTGGATATGGGCGCGCTGGTGGCTGGCGCAAAATATCGCGGTGAGTTCGAGGAGCGTCTGAAAGGCGTACTCAACGATCTGTCAAAACAGGAAGGCAACGTCATCCTGTTTATTGATGAGCTGCATACCATGGTCGGCGCCGGGAAAGCGGATGGCGCGATGGATGCCGGTAATATGCTGAAACCGGCGCTGGCGCGCGGCGAACTGCACTGCGTTGGCGCGACGACGCTGGACGAATATCGTCAGTACATTGAAAAAGACGCAGCGCTGGAACGTCGCTTCCAGAAAGTCTACGTCGCCGAACCGAGCGTGGAAGATACCATCGCGATCCTGCGCGGGTTGAAAGAGCGCTATGAGCTGCACCACCATGTGCAGATTACCGACCCGGCGATTGTCGCGGCGGCGACGCTGTCGCATCGCTATATCGCCGACCGTCAGCTGCCGGATAAAGCTATCGACCTGATCGACGAAGCAGCGTCCAGCATTCGCCTGCAGATCGACTCGAAGCCGGAAGCGCTGGATCGTCTCGAGCGCCGTATTATCCAGCTGAAGCTGGAGCAGCAGGCGCTGAAGAAAGAGTCTGACGACGCCAGCATTAAGCGTCTGGAGATGCTGGAAAGCGAGCTCGACCAGAAAGAGCGGGAATACGCAGAGCTGGAAGAGGAGTGGAAAGCAGAAAAGGCTTCGCTCTCTGGCACGCAGAATATTAAGGCGGAACTGGAGCAGGCGCGTTTGTCGCTGGAGCAGGCACGTCGCGTCGGCGATCTGGCGCAGATGTCCGAGCTGCAATACGGCAAAATCCCGGCCCTGGAAAAACAGCTGGCGGCCGCCACGCAGGCTGAAGGTAAAACCATGAAGCTGCTGCGCAACCGCGTAACCGATGTCGAGATCGCTGATGTGCTGGCGCGCTGGACTGGTATACCTGTGGCGCGCATGATGGAAGGGGAGCGCGATAAGCTGCTGCGCATGGAGCAGGAACTGCACGCGCGCGTTATTGGTCAGGACGAAGCGGTGGAAGCGGTATCGAACGCGATTCGTCGTAGCCGGGCTGGTTTGTCAGATCCGAATCGGCCCATCGGTTCCTTCATGTTCCTTGGCCCAACCGGCGTGGGTAAAACCGAGCTTTGTAAAGCGCTGGCGAATTTCCTCTTCGACAGCGACGACGCGATGGTGCGTATCGATATGTCGGAGTTTATGGAGAAACACGCCGTGTCGCGTCTGGTGGGCGCGCCTCCGGGATATGTCGGTTATGAAGAGGGTGGCTACCTGACAGAAGCGGTTCGTCGTCGTCCTTATTCCGTGATCCTGCTGGATGAAGTAGAGAAGGCGCACCCGGATGTGTTTAACATCCTGCTGCAGGTGCTGGACGATGGCCGTCTGACCGATGGACAGGGCCGTACCGTCGACTTCCGTAATACGGTAGTGATTATGACGTCGAACCTGGGCTCCGATCTGATTCAGGAGCGCTTCGGCGAGCTGAACTACGCGGAAATGAAAGATGTAGTGATGAACGTGGTCGGCCATCACTTCCGTCCTGAGTTCGTCAACCGTATTGATGAAGTTGTGGTGTTCCATCCGCTGGGCGAGAAGCATATTGCTTCTATTGCGCAGATTCAGCTGCAGCGTCTTTATAAACGTCTGGATGAGCGCGGCTACCAGCTGCATATCTCCGACGAGGCGCTGAAGCTGCTGGGCGAAAACGGCTACGATCCGGTCTATGGCGCGCGTCCGTTGAAACGCGCGATTCAGCAGCAGATCGAGAACCCGCTGGCTCAGCAGATACTTTCCGGTCAGCTGGTGCCCGGCAAAATGATCGAAATGGATGTCAAAGAGGGCGAAATCGTCGCTCATCAGTAAAGGACAATAACGAAACGGGCCTGCGGGCCCGTTTTTTTTTGGCTAAAAACGGCGTTTTTGACTCATTTTTCAGCGCATAGCCTGGAAAATGAACGGTTAGAAAAAAAGTTTAAATTAGCGCTTGTCAGC
>NZ_DJDN01000004.1:0-98341 GCF_002431095.1 Pantoea sp. UBA5923
GATCCCTTCTCGTTGCGCTCGCTGAACAGCGTGCGTGCCAGCACCTTGCCCTTCACCGGATCGATCTTCGAGACGCCACCATCCAGCGTGTTGGTCACGTAGAGCAGACTGCCGTCATCGTTCATGGTCATACCGAAGTTCTTCAGATCGGTATAGCCTTTGCCGGTGGTCTCCAGCGTGGCGGGATCGAGGCGATAGATGACGCCGCCGCTGACATCCTTAAAGGCGTCGGCGCTGGCGACGTAAAGCGCTTTAGCGCCTGGCGCGTAGGCCATCTCGTACAGACCAAAGGCGAGTTCGCGCTGTTTCACCTGTGAGGCGGCGGTCTGCGCGGCGGCGGTCGGGGCTTCGGCTTTTTTCGCCGGCGCCTGACAGGCTGTCAGGCCAAAAGCGGCGGCAATCGCCAGAGCAAGCGCGGCGTTGCGCGGACTGAACAGAGGTTTCATGCATGACTCCCTTAGCGAATGAGTCGCCTCCACCCGGTTAATCCGCAGCGGCCAGCGCTCAAAAAGAATGAGAATCATACTCATTAACAATCAATGTGTAAATATTAACCCGCCGCGACGACAGCGTTACGCCTCCTGCTGTAAACGCGCCTGTAAAAAATCGACGAAGGCGGTAATACGCGCCGGAAGCTGACGCTGCGCCTGCCATACCGCGAAAATATCACCGTCAGGCGCCTGCCATTCCGGCAGAACGTGCAGCAGCTCGCCCCGTTCAATGGCGTGCTGCGCATCCCACCACGAGCGCAGCAGGATGCCGTGACCGTCCAGCGCCATGCGCATCGCCACCTCGCCGTCATTAGTGAGCAGACTGCCACGCACCTTCTGGCTGCTGCTCTCACCCCCCTTAACAAAGCGCCACAGGGTAAAGTCCCCTTCATGCTGGCGCAGCAGAATGCAGTTGTGCTGCGCCAGCCCATGAATATCGGCGGGCAGTCCGCAGCGGGCCGCGTAAGCGGGTGAACAGCAAAGGATGCGCGGATTAGTGCGCAGCCGACGCGCCACCAACCTTGAATCGGGCGGTTCGCCGACGCGCACATCGATATCCACGTTAGCGTCGAGAAAATTGAGCGGCTGGCTGCTGAGCTGCAGCGAAAGCGACAGGTCGGGATGCAGAGCCGCGAATGCCGAGACGCAGGGAGCGACGTGGCGGCGTCCAAAGCCGAACGAGGCGTTGATATTCAGCGTGCCGCGCAGCGTCTGCGTCTGGCCGCTTACCGCCTCCTCCAGCGCCGCCAGCTGATCGAGCAGCGGACGCGCGCCGTCCAGATAGCGGCGTCCTTCTGCCGTCAGCTCCAGACGCCGCGTGGTGCGCCTGAGCAGCTGCACGCCGAGCCGTCGCTCAAGCTGGCTGAGGCGCTTGCTGACCGCCGCCAGCGATAAACCGAGATCGCGCGCCGCCGCCGTCAGGCTGCCAAGGGTAGCGATACGCACAAAGAAGGCGAGATCGTCGGTCGAAGTGCGGGATTCTTTACTTTGATTCAACATTGGCTTGCGTTTCAGGCTAATTATTTCCCGGTGATGCAAAGTTATACTGCGCAGACAATTCGAACATCAACCCTGTGAGGTGCCCTGTGACTGAAAAAATCCATCGTATTGCCGTGATCCCCGGCGACGGTATCGGTAAAGAGGTGATGCCGGAAGGCATCCGCGTGATGAATGCGGCGGCTGAAAAATTTGGTATCGCGCTGCGCTGGGAGTGGTTCGATTTCGCCAGCGCCGAATACTGGCAGCAACACGGCAAGATGCTGCCCGATGACTGGTTTGCGCAGCTGAAAACCTTCGATGCGATCTACTTCGGCGCGGTGGGATGGCCTGAGATCGTGCCGGATCACGTCTCGCTGTGGGGATCGCTGCTCCAGTTCCGCCGCGAGTTCGACCAGTACGTTAATTTACGACCGGTGCGCCTGATGCCCGGCGTTAAGGCACCGCTGGCGAACCGCAAACCGGGTGATATCGACTTTTACGTGGTGCGTGAAAATACCGAAGGCGAATACTCCAGCGTCGGCGGCACGATGTTCCCCGGCACCGAGCGTGAAGTGGTGATCCAGGAGACCGTGATGACGCGCACCGGCGTCGATCGCATCCTGAAATTTGCCTACGAGCTGGCAAACAGCCGCCCGAAAAAGCACCTGACCTCCGCCACGAAATCCAACGGCATCGCCATCACTATGCCCTACTGGGACAAGCGGGTTGAGGCGATGGGCGAGCACTATCCGCAGGTCAAAGTCGATAAGTATCATATCGATATTCTTACCGCCAATTTCGTGCTGCATCCTGACTGGTTCGACGTGGTGGTCGCCAGCAACCTGTTCGGCGATATCCTCTCCGATCTCGGCCCGGCCTGTACCGGCACCATCGGCATTGCGCCCTCCGCTAACATCAACCCTGACCGCACCTTCCCTAGCCTGTTCGAACCGGTACACGGCTCCGCGCCCGATATCGCCGGTAAAGGCGTGGCGAATCCCATCGGCCAGATCTGGTGCGGCGCGATGATGCTGGAACACCTGGGTTATAAAGAGGCGGGCGACGCGGTGCTTGACGCTATCGAACGCACGCTGGCGCAGGGCGAATGCCTGACGCGCGATCTTGGCGGCGACGCAGACACCGAAGCGCTTGGCGCAGCGATCGCCGCCGCGCTCAACGCTTAATCCACATCAAACAGCTCTGTATGCCAGCCTGGCGGTAGCGGCTCAGGCCGCTCAACCGCCAGGTGATGCCAGCGCAGGTTCTCAACGCCGCGTGCGAACAGCGCGGGCAGGCCGTCGGGATAACGCTCTACGCCGTACGCTTCGCCGGTTCTGGGGTCGAGCTTATAGGCATTATCCAGTCCCATGCCGGTTGGCGCGTCCGGGTTGCACGGCGGCCGAATATCATACTGTCCCTGCGCGCTATCATGGCTCAGCGTCTGGCGCAGCTGCACACTGGCGATCAGCACGTCGCGGATATCGCCCGGCCGCGCCGCATGCAGGTTGATCGCCCCTTCCGCCACGCCGACAACATTGCTGAACTGCACCTGCTCAACCCTGCCGGGCATAATGTCAGGACTGCGGCTGCGTACTGAAATAAACAGCGGGTCGGCCTTTCCCCAGTGGCAAGGCGGCGCATGATGACAGACAAAGGTCAGCTGGCTGAACAGCAAACGCCGCAGGGCGCCGCCGTCGCGAGACAGAATGCCTACGGCGCGATTGGAGTCAAATATGGTGCAGCCGGTGACCGTCACATCTTCCACATCATCCCAGGTTTCGGTGCCGATTTTAAAGGCGCAGCTGTAGCTGCGTAGCTGGCAGTTGCTAATCATAATCTGCCGCGCCGGACGCCGCAGAGCCGCTGGTTTGTGGGTGGTTTTAATGCAGATAGCGTCATCGGCAGCGCTGAGGTAGCAGTTACTGACAAACACCGCCTCGCAGCTGTCGATATCCAGCGCGTCGGTATTCGGCATGGTCATGGCGTTGTCGATGGTGAGATGGTCGATATGCACATGTCGGCAGCTTACCAGATGCACAGTCCACATCGGGGCCTGCACAATGGTAAAGTCCTCCAGCCGCACCTGTTCGCAATCTTCAAACACAATAATGCGTGGCCTGTCGGCGCGCGGCAGTCGGTAGCCCTGCTCGTCACGCCCGGTGGCGAACCAGGCTTCGCCGTCGCCGTCAATGCGGCCAGTGCCGCTGATGGTGAGATTGCGCTGACCAAGGGCGTAGAGCAGCACATTGTGCGACTTCTCGGCGCTGCTCAGCGCCTGGAACGGCTGGTAATCGGCCAGCCGCTGACTGGCGATCAGCACTGCGCCCGCTTCAAGGTGCAGTTCAAAATCTGAAGGCAGATTCAGGCAGCCGCTGCGGTAACGCCCGGCAGGCACCGTCAGGCGCCCGCCGCCCGCGGCAGCGATCTGATCGATGGCGTATTGCAGCACCGCCGTATCCAGGGTTTCGCCATCGGCGGCAGGATGAAAATCAGCAAGGGAAAGGTTCATAGTGCGGCTCCTGTTAAGAAAGAAGCCGCTATTTCAACGCGGAGAGCGTGAGGAAACCTTTCTCTGGCCGCCACCTCGCTGCTTTGTGAAATATCTCTCAAAAACAGGCGCGGCGGGCCAGCTCCAGTGCGCCGCTCAGCGCGTCGCCCTGCGGAGAGACCAGCAAGCGCCGCAGCGTTTCCGGCAGATAAGGTGCAATGGGTTGCGCCAGACCGCCCATCAGCGCCAGTTTACCGCTCTGGCGCGCCAGCAGAGGTTGTGTCATCAGAGCAATCTCCTCTGCGCTCTGCCGCACCAGTGTCAGGCCATGAATATCATCCTGCTGAGCGGCGGCGAAAATTTCCGGCACTACGCTACCCCAGTCGGCGGTCGTCGCCCGCTGCGACCAAAGCAGCAGTGTTTCAGCATCTTCCGCGAACCGGGACATCAGACACTGCGTCAGCGGCGAGGCGGGTACAACTCCTTCATGCGCCAGCAGCGCCAGCCGTAGCGCGCGCTGCCCCAACACCGCGCCGGAACCGAGATCGGAAAGCGCAAAACCCCATCCGCCGAGCAGCGTAAAGTTTTCGCCATCCCAGCAGGCCCCCTGGCTTCCTGTACCGACAATAAACACTGCGCCTGGCGCGCCACCATGCGCGCCAGTACAGGCGATTTCTACATCAGTGACTACGCGTAGCGAGGCGCAGAGCGGCCGCCAGTCAGCAAGACGCCGCTGGACAGAGGGCACGTTAGCCCCTGCCAGACCGGCAACGATATGAAACTGCGCGGCGGAGAGCTGCGCCTTATCGGCAACCTGAGCTATCAGCGCGTCAAGCTCGCCGATAGCGGCATTATAAGCGGAGAAGACATTCGCCGGGCCGCCTTCAGCCTGCGCCAGGATCTTACCGTGTTCATCAGTCAGTCGGGCGCGGCAGCGAGTACCGCCGCCATCAATGCCAAGATAGTAGTGAGAAACCATATTCAATTCCGCGTAGCTTCATGTTGAGGATCATTCTCCAGCTTCTGGCGCTTGCGTAAATGCGGAAACAGCGCCATCCACAGCCCCACCACCACCAGCGTGCCGATGCCGCCAATCGCCGCGGCGGGCACTGCGCCGAACCAGGCGGCCAGCATCCCCGACTCGAACTCGCCGAGCTGGTTCGAGGTATTGATAAAAATGGCATTAACCGCGTTAACGCGGCCGCGCATATCATCCGGCGTATCGAGCTGCACCAGCGCGCCGCGGATCACCATGCTCACCATATCGAATCCGCCGAGCGCGGCCAGCGCCAGCAGCGACAGCCAGAGCTGGGTGGAGAGCGCAAACACCAGCGTGGCGATGCCGAATCCTGCCACCGAGCCGAACATGATCATACCGACATGTTTCTCCAGCTTATTGCGGCTCAGCCACAATCCCACCAGCAGGGCGCCCACCGAAGGCGCGCCGCGCAGCAGACCAAGCCCCCAGGGGCCAGTGTGGAGAATATCCTGGGCAAATATCGGCAGCAGCGCCGTCGCGCCGCCGAGCAACACGGCGAAAAGATCCAGCGAAATCACGCCGAGCACATCTTTACGATCGCGGATAAAGCGCACGCCGGCAAAAAGGTTCGGCAGATTCATCGGCAGACGCGTCTGCGGTGGACGCTCATAGCGCAGGCGGGCCACCAGGAAAAGCGACAGCAGATAAAAGGCGGCAGAGACGCCATAAACCACGTCTGGTCCGGCGACATAGAGCAGACCGCCCAGCGTGGGGCCGACAATAACCGCCGCCTGGCTGCCAACCGACGTCGAGGCCATGGCGCGCGCAAGAATAGCGGGCGGCACCAGCGCAGGCAGCATCGAGGTAATTGCGGGCCACTCCAGCGCTTTCGCCACCGAGATAAGGAACACCAGCCCCCAGATTTCGATTTTGCCTGCCCACTGAAACAGGGTTAACAGCACCAGCGCCCCTAGCGCGACAAACTCTATCAGCTGGCCCAGCAGGACGATGCGGCGTCGGTCGAACTGATCGGCCAGATGACCGGCAGGCAGCGCCAGCAGCACCGACGGCAGAAACTGCATCAGGCCAATAATCCCCAGCGCCATAGCGCTGCCGGTAAGGGCGTAGATCTGCCAGCTAATGGCGACGGAGAACATCTGAAAGCCAAACGATGAGCAGGTGCGCGCCAGCCAGAAAGCGACGAACGCCCGGTGTTTTAACAGCGAATCATCCGCTGTCGATGCCATAGAATCCATAATATATCCCGTTGATCACTCTGCCGGCTCACGTCATAGCGTGAGCCTCTCTTTTTTATCCGCGCAGGCGAATGCGTAGCACAGCGTGCTTGATTTCACGCCCCCTGGCAATGTCGGGATGTGCTTTGTCAGGCGGGTAAAATGGCACGTCTGGCATTGGGTTAATTACTGACTATTATCAGACTATTTATTTCCAGAAACCCAAAATTAGTACCAGAAAATTATTAAAGGTTTCATTATAATGTCTGCTAATTGCCGCGCGGCAAGGCGCATAAAAAGGGTGACGCCTTTAATAATTCCGTTTTATATTGAGTCCAGCAGTAACCTGAGCGTTACCTTGAAAAACAATTTTCAATTTTGTCCGACTTTTTCTTTTAACCAGAGATGCATGGAAAATAGCTTGTACAATCCATATGTTACTGAAAATATTCTCTGCCCGGCAGGTACGCTGCTGGGTTTTTGTTATTCAAAACCTTACTTACTGGATGATGTTAAAGAAACCAATAATAATACCGACATAGTTGCGTGGACGAATCATTCTGCAAATGAAGCAGCCTTAATGATTATTCCCGTCGCGGTAAAGCAGCTTAAACAAATCATTGCCGCGCCGGAACAATATTGTAACTGGCAAAATTCACGGATCCGTCTTGCCATTAACTATGAGGCGCTGAAAGAGTGCCGCCTCGCTTTGCCTGAAATAACAAATATTTTTCACTTCTGGCTACTCGACTTTGCCCCGCCCGGCGCTGACTGGCGGCTGATAGAATCTTTTCCTTTTTCCGGCATCGTGTTAAGCGAAGATTTCTTTAACGCTAATTATCAAAAATTCACCTTTCCCTTTTTATTATCTTCATTTGCTGAAAGAGACATTAAGGTTATTGTCCGCAGCGCTCAGCCCGCGCCGCCCGCCGAGGTGATGAAGGCGTTGAATATATCTGGCTGGCAGCAGCAGCGACGCGCAGGCTCCCTGCTTAGCTGAATTACCGAGGAAAAACCCAACCGCTAGCGTTATGGGCGCAGGCTTCGCGCCATAACGCAGCGTAAAACCCCATAAAATGTCGTCCTAATTACGCGCTCAAGCGCAAAGCGCTAAAAAAATCAAACCTCTTAACGTTTTTGCTATAAAATTTAACTCACATGGATTGCGTTGCTCACGGAAAGAGCAGCATTGAACACCTGCTTTCTTACGTACTTTATGACGTGAAAACAGCCTAATGCGTTGTTTTCTGTGTTTTTATGGCAAAAAAACGAGGTCGACATTATGGGGAAAAGTTCCTCATCTTTTGGCGTAATTCGTTTCCTGACGGTACTGTTCGCATTCCTGACGGGCGCGTTTATGCTGATTGGCGGTGGTTGGTTAGCCGCTATCGGAGGTTCCTGGTATTACGTTATCGGCGGTGTGGTTATGCTTATCACCGCTTATCTGCTGTCACGTCGCAAAAGCACCGCGCTGGTTCTCTATGCGCTGCTGCTGATCGGCACCCTGATTTGGGGCGTGTGGGAAGTCGGTACTGACTTCTGGGCCCTGGCGCCGCGCACCGACGTGCTGGTGATCTTCGGCGTCTGGCTGATCCTGCCCTTTGTTTACCGTAGCGTAAACGCCGGCAGCAAAGCCGCGCTGGGCAGCATGGCTGTGGCGCTGATTGCCAGCGCTCTCGTGCTGGCCTATGCGGTGTTTAACGATCCGCAGACGGTGAACGGCAAGCTGCCGGAAACCGCGCAGAACGCCACGCCAGCACAGCCGCTGAGCAATATCGACGACGCCGACTGGCCCGCCTATGCGCGTGACCAGCAGGGCACCCGCTTCTCCCCGCTGAAGCAGATCAACGAAGGGAACGTGAAGAACCTGCAGGTTGCCTGGCAGTTCCAGACCGGCGATCTGAAAACCCCGAACGATCCGGGTGAAATCACCGACGAAGTGACGCCGATTAAGGTTCGCGACACCCTTTATCTCTGCTCGCCACACCAGATCCTGTTCGCGCTCGACGCGACCACCGGCAAGCAGAAGTGGAAATTCGATCCGGGCCTGAAACCGAACCCGACCTTCCAGCATGTCACCTGTCGCGGCGTCTCTTACCACGAAGTGCCTGCTGCGGCCGATGCTGCTAACAACCAGCCTGCGCTCTGCTCGCGCCGTATTTACCTGCCGGTAAACGATGGTCGCCTGTTCGCGCTGGATGCGGAAACTGGCGCGCGCTGCCCTGCCTTCGGCAACAACGGCGAGCTGGATCTGCAGCACAAGCAGCCGGTTACTACCTCCGGTCAGTATGAGCCGACCTCACCGCCGGTTATCACCGATACCACTATCGTGATTGCGGGCGCGGTAACCGATAACTACTCGACCCGCGAGCCGTCAGGCGTGATCCGCGGCTTCGACGTTAACACCGGCAAACTGCTGTGGGTCTTCGATCCGGGCGCGAAAGATCCTAACGCTATCCCGGCTGACGAACACACCTTCACCATGAACTCGCCGAACTCCTGGGCGCCGGCGGTTTACGATCCGAAACTGGATACCGTTTACCTGCCGATGGGCGTTTCTACCCCGGATATCTGGGGCGGCAACCGTACGCCGGAGCAGGAGCGTTATGCGAGCAGCGTGCTGGCGTTGAACGCCACCACCGGTAAGCTGGTATGGTCCTATCAGACCGTACACCACGACCTGTGGGACATGGACCTGCCGTCGCAGCCGACGCTGGCCGATATCACCGATAAAGACGGCAATACCGTTCCGGTGATCTACGCCCCGGCGAAAACCGGTAACATCTTTGTGCTGGATCGCCGTACCGGCAAGCCGGTTGTACCTGCGCCGGAAACCCCGGTTCCACAGGGTGCAGCGAAAGGTGACCACGTTTCGCCGACGCAGCCTTACTCCGAGCTTACCTTCCGTCCGAAGCAGAATCTGACGGACAAGGATATGTGGGGCGCAACCCTGTATGACCAGCTGGTGTGCCGCGTGATCTTCAAGCGTCTGCGCTACGAAGGTCCGTTCACTCCGCCGTCCGAGCAGGGCACGCTGGTGTTCCCGGGCAACCTGGGCATGTTCGAATGGGGCGGTATTGCGGTCGATCCGCATCGCCAGATCGCTATTGCCAACCCGATGGCGCTGCCGTTTGTTTCTAAACTGGTGCCGCGCGGTCCGGGCAACCCGATCGAGCCGCCAGAAGGCGCGAACGGTGGTTCAGGCACCGAAACCGGTATCCAGCCGCAGTACGGCGTGCCGTACGGCGTTGAGCTGAACCCGTTTCTGTCGCCGTTTGGTCTGCCGTGTAAACAGCCGGCCTGGGGCTACGTTTCTGCTGTCGACCTGAAAACCAATGAAGTCGTCTGGAAGAAACGTATCGGCACCACGCGCGACAGCGCGCCGGTTCCGCTGCCGTTCAAGATGGGTATGCCGATGCTGGGTGGCCCAATCGCCACTGCCGGTAAGGTGTTCTTTATCGGTGCGACCGCAGATAACTATCTGCGCGCTTTCAGCACCGAAACCGGTGAGCAGCTGTGGCAGGCGCGTCTGCCGGCTGGCGGCCAGGCGACCCCGATGACCTATGAAGCGAACGGCAAGCAGTACATTGTCATCGCAGCAGGCGGTCATGGCTCCTTCGGCACCAAGCTGGGCGACTATGTTATTGCCTATGCGCTGCCTGATGAGAAATAAGCCTCATTGAGGTGATTAAAAAAGCGGACTTCGGTCCGCTTTTTTTATTGCTGCTCCTTCTGGCTTTGCCACCAGTTTACCGCCCCGCACAGCACCATCACCGCCGCCGTCAGCAAAAATACCGGCCGCATACCGAACGCCCCGCCAATAAAGCCGCCGAACAGCGGGCCGCTTACCTGGCCGATATACTGCGCCGAGGTAGAGTAGCCAAGCATACGGCCGACCTGCCCTTCCGGCACGCTGTGCCGAATAATCGCCGTGATACAGGGCAACAGGCCGCCCAGCGCCATCCCCATTAAAAGGCGCAGTACCACCAGCTGCCACGCGGCGGTAATAAACGCCTGAGGAATAAGCAGCATCGCGCAGACCAGCAGCCCGGCGCTCAGCACGCGCCAGTGGCCGATACGGTCAGCCAGTTTGCCCAGCCGCGGCGCAGAAAGAATGCTGCCCAGCGCGGCTGCGGCCATCACCAGCCCGGCGGTAACGGTGACGGCGTGATCCCCCTGAACAAACTGCCCGACATAGAGGGTGATAATCGGCTCAATCGACATATTGGCGAAAATCAGCAGCATCCCCGACAGCCACATCAGCCTTACTACGCCGTGATTGAGGTGGCCGGACGCGCTGTCGGCGCGACGCGTCGCCGCAGGCTGGCGCGGCAGCTCTTTAAGCAGAAAAGTGGTCGCCAGAAAGGCGAGAAAGATCACGCCGCCGGTCAGCCAAAAGGTATGGCGAATGCCAATCAGCGGCGGCAGCACGCCGCCTAACAGCGGGCCGACGACATTGCCCGCCATAATCCCGGATGAGAGCACGCCGAGCGCCCAGCCCGTCTGCGCCTTCGGCGTCTGGGACGCCACCAGAATGGTTGAGCCGGAGGCGTAGCCGCCAAGCAGCCCCGCCAGCAGGCGCAGCGCCACCAGCTGCCAGGGCGCGCTTGCCATGCCGATCAGTGCCATCGCGATCGCCATGCCGAGGCTGGCGCGGATCAGCATCAGCTTGCGGCCATAGCGATCCGCCAGCCTGCCCCAGAGCGGCGCGGTCAGCGCGGCGCTGAAGAAGGTCGCGCCATAGGCCAGCCCGGACCAGCGCGCGATGGCCGCCGGTTCCGTCACGCCAAGCTGACGCACATAGAGCGGCAGAAACGGCAGCAGTAGCGTCATCGCCACGATAGTGCTGAACGAGCCCAGCACGCATACCCATAAGTTACGCTTCCAGATTTGCGCGTCTGGCGCGGCGATCGCTTCCATAAAGCCCTCCGTCTTATTTGACCTTCAGGCTAGCGATGTTGATGCGCGAACAACAGTCCCGCCGCGATAATTACTCAGCGCCGCCCGCTGTTGCCAGACAGCAACAATCAGCCGCTCAGCGCGGCGATAAGCGCGTCGCACAGCAGGCTGATCGGCGCGGCGGGCTGCGCCTCTTTCAGCAGCAGATAGCTCTGCAGGCGATCCATCTGCCACTCCGTCAGCAGCTGGGTGATTTCGCCGCGCGCCAGTGCCGCCTGCGCCATATAGGAAGGCAGATAGGCGATGCCGCTGCCCGCCTGCGCGGCGTTGAGCAACGCCATGCTGTTGTTGGCGCGAAAGCGGCTGCGCACGTCGATCGCCAGTCGTTGCTTATCGCGGCGAAAAGGGAGCGCGGCGGTATGCGCCGGGCCGTGAAACATCAGCAAATCGTGGCGCGGCAGCATATCGGGATGAGTAACGGGCGGGCGCTGCGCCAGATAGTCCGGCGCGGCGTAGAGTCCCCAGTCGATATTACCTAACACCCGAACGTGCGCCCCCTGCGGCGCGCGGGCGCGAATAACGATGGCGATATCGACCTGCTCTTCCAGCCGATCGCTGCCGCGATCGGTCAGGTCGAGATCGACGTTGATATGGATATGGCGACGCAGAAAAGGATTGAGCGCTGGTACCACGCACTGGCAGCCGTAGGTGACCGGCGCCTGCAGCCGCACGTTGCCTGCAACGTTCTGATGCAGCTGCTGGACAAAGGCGTCGGCGCGATGCATCTCCGCCAGCATGCGGGTGCAGAAAGGATAGTAAGCCTGGCCCAGCTCGGTCAGCGCCAGTTTGCGCGTGGTGCGCTGCAGCAGCTTAAATCCCAGCCGCACCTCAAGCCGGGCGATCTCCCGGCTGACGTGGGATTTCGACAGGCCGAGCGCGCGCGCGGCTTCGCTGAAGCTCCTGCACTCCACCACGCGGGCGAACATCATCATCGCCGTTAAGTTTTCGCTGTTATCCATGATTGTCTTTGTCCGCCGGAAAAAAGCAGACTAAACAATTCAGCGATCCGTTACACCTGTTTGCTGACCTTAGCTCGCCATCGCCAGCGGGAACAGCAGCCGGTCCGGCTCGACGCGCCGTTGGCGTCGCAGCTGCCCTGGAGTCACGCGGAAATAATTTTTAAAGGTGCGCGTATAGGCCTGCTGGGTATCGAAACCGTAGTTCATCGCCACCTGCAGAATCGCCTCGTTGCTGTTCAGCAGCAGCAGAGCGGATTCGGTCAGACGGCGCTGGCGAATATACTCCGCCAGCGAAAAGCCGGTATGCTGACGAAACAGACGCTGCAGGTGCCAGCGGGAATAGCCCGAGCGGCGCGAGACCTCATCCAGATGCAGATCCTGACCTAAGTTGTTTTCAATCCACTGCAGCAAACTACGAATAAATTCGCGCTGATTCATGAGTTCCTCCTGATACGGCATGATCTTCAGTGAACCCACTTTAACGCAGGAAATTTATCCCTTAATTAGCGGAAAATTAGCGCAGAATTAGCATCGCGCGCCGCAGGGCGCGCTGTGCGGCAGCTTTAATTCTGTGCTAATAATCCCGGCGTAAACTGCGGCTACTTATCAACGAGGAGATTTTTCATGCGCGTGCTACTGGTGGAGGATGATGAAATGATCGGCGCCAACCTGCAGCAGGCGCTGGAAGCCACAGGCTGGTCGGTTGACTGGGTGCGCGACGGCGTTTTCGCGCATCACGCCTGGAGCGAAGGTGACTATACCTGTGTGCTGCTCGATCTCGGCCTGCCGCGCGACGACGGCCTGCAGGTGCTGAAGCGCGCACGCGGACGCGGCGATACCACGCCGGTGCTGATTTTAACGGCGCGCGATACCGTGGCGCAGCGCGTGCAGGGACTCGACAGCGGCGCCGATGACTACCTTCTGAAGCCTTTCGATCTGCAAGAAGTGCTGGCGCGCATGCGCGCAATTACCCGGCGTCGCCACGGCGCGGCGGACTCGCTGCTCGGCAGCGGCGACGTACAGCTGGATATGATGACGCGCGAAGTGCTCTACAAGGGGCAGCGCGAGCAGCTTACCGCGCGCGAATATGCGCTGCTTTACGCTCTGCTGGAGCGTCCCGGCGCGATCCTGTCGCGGGAACAGCTGGAGAACCGCATCTACGGCTGGGGCGAAGAGGTAACCAGCAACGCGGTCGACGTGCTGATCCACGGCATGCGCCGCAAACTCGACAATGACGCCATCCGCAACGTGCGCGGACTCGGCTGGCGCGTGCCTGCATTATGAAACCTTTTACCTTTATGCGCTCCCTGCGTAATAAATTGCTGAGTACGCTGCTGATTATCCATCTGCTGATGATTGGCGGCGTAACCTGGTACTTCTTCAGCTGCTACGGCGAGATGATTGGCACCATGAAGGATGACCAGCTGTCGAAAATCGCCGACGCCTGGGCGACCAATAAAGAGATCCCGGCGCTGATGCCGCTGATGCTGCACGCCGACAAGGTCAAAAGCGCCTATGTGGTGCAGCTGTGGGACAGCAACGGCAAGCTGCGCGCCAGCTCCTGGCCGGAGCTGCATGCGCCGCTGCAGGCGGAAAAAGGGTGGCACGATATCGACGTCGGCGACTGCAACGAGTGCGCCTGGCGTATCTATACGCGCCCCGGCGAGCCGGGCAGCGAGATCAAGACCATTCAGGTTATGCATAACCTGAGCTATATGCGTTCCGTAATGGTACAGCGCGCGCTGTCGGCCATTATCCCTATGATTTTAATGATGCCGCTCTCGCTGCTGGTGATCTGGCTGGTGGTGCGCAAAATCACCCGCGATCTGCGCGTCGCGTCGCGTGAAATCGCGGCGCAGGAGACGCTGCATCCTCATCTCGTCTCGCCGGAAGGGCTGCCGGACGAGATCCTGCCGCTGGTGGAGGCGTACAACTCGCTGCTCAATAAGCTGCGCGCCGCCTGGTCGTCGCAGCGCCAGTTTCTTGAGGACGCCGCGCACGAACTGCGCACGCCGGTGACCGCGGTAACGCTGCAGCTGGAGAACCTGCGTCAGCATATTCAGCCCGGCGAAGCGAGCCGCCAGTTCGATCAGCTGGAGGCAGGCGTCACGCGCACGCGCCATCTGGTGACGCAGCTGCTTAATATCTCTCGCCAGGAGGATAAAACCGTCGTTGCCTCGGTTGAGCATATTGAGCTGGAAGATCTGCTGAAAGAGAGCATTGAGCAGCTGATGGTGGTGGCCGATAAGCGCGGCATCGATATCGGCTTTAACGGCTCGACCCACTATCGTCTGCAGGCGAGCCGCTCCGAGCTGCGCAGCCTGTTCGATAACCTGATCGGCAACGCCATGCTGCACACGCCGGAAGGCAGTCTGGTGGACGTGCTGCTGCACCGCGTTGGCGATCGTACCGTGGTCGATATCGTTGACAACGGGCTTGGCATGCCGGAAGCCTTTATCGATCGCGCCTTTGATCGCTTTACTCGTGCCCCCACGGTGAAGGCGCAGGGCAGCGGTTTAGGGTTATCAATAGTGCGCAGCGTGGCGCAGAAACACCATATCCAGGTTGCCCTCTCCAACTGTCTCAACCCACAAGGCGCTATCTGCGGTTTGCAGGTTCGCGTCACCCTGCCCTGAATTTCACGTTCGCGCGCGATGCCGACAACGTAAACGGTTGCGGCGTTCCGTTCGCTGCTGCTTATTTTCGTGATGCACTTCACAATTTCACGTAAATGCAATGCAACACATTTTGACAAACGTGAGCAAAATCTATTTTCTATCGCCCTGTAACGGTCAGGCTACGCAGGCTAGAAACCGGCAGTAAAAAACGGTTACATTTCCGCCGCCCTACTCTGGGATTGATTTCACCTTGACTGCGTTCAGGCGTGGTCGAAAGCATGTGGTTAATGAGAATGACATTTAAAACCTTGATAGCAGGAGCCTTGCTGGCGACTTCTCTGGCTGGCAGCGCGCACGCCGCCGAAAGCGATCCGCAATATCTTTCCGACTGGTGGCACCAGAGCGTTAACGTGGTAGGCAGCTATCACACCCGCTTCGGGCCGCAGTTCAATAATGATGTCTATCTGGAATATGAGGCTTTTGCCAAAAAAGACTGGTTCGATTTTTACGGCTACCTCGACCTGACCAACTTCTTCGGCATGGGCAACAGTAACGCCAACGGTATTTTCGACCACGGTTCGCCGATGTTCATGGAAATTGAGCCGCGTTTCTCTATTGATAAGCTGACCGGCACCAGCCTGGCTTTCGGTCCGTTCAAAGAGTGGTATTTCGCCAACAACTATATCTACGATATGGGCCGCAACAGCGATAACCGCCAGAACACCTGGTATATGGGTCTCGGCACCGATATCGATACGCACAGCGACGTTGGTCTGTCGCTTAACGTTTACGCCAAATACCAGTGGGAAAACTACGGCGCGGCGAATGAGAACAGCTGGGATGGCTATCGCTTCAAGGTGAAATATATGGTGCCGATCACCACGCTGTGGGGCGGCAACCTGAGCTATATCGGCTTTACCAACTTTGACTGGGGTTCTGACCTGCGCGACAAGTCAGACGCTTCGCGTACCAGCAACTCCATCGCCTCCAGCCATATTCTGTCGCTGGGTTACGATCACTGGCATATCTCTGCCGTGGCGCGTTATTTCCATAACGGCGGACAGTGGGCGGACGGTCAGGAGCTGAACTTTGGCCGCGGGCCGTTTGAAGTGAAATCGACCGGCTGGGGTTACTACCTGGTGGCGGGCTATAACTTCTGATAGACACGGGCGGCACAGAATGTCGCCGGTTGTGAAAGCGAGCGAGCGCGGGAGAGCTGGCCCGATCGCAAAGACGCAAAAAGCGGCATCCCTGCCAGCTCGGCCCGCCCCTTCCCTGGGGCGGGACGCTTTGCTCCTCGGTCCAGCTCTCCCGCCTGCAGACTTTGATCGCTCTCTGACAGAAACGACCGTACAAACGCCCGCTTAGTGCTGCGGCTTCACCACGTTAATACGCCACGGGATGCCGAATTTATCAATAAACATGGCGAATCCGTTTGACCAGAAGGTCTCCTGCCACGGCGTCGTCACTTTCCCGCCAGCCGACAGTTTCTCAAACCAGGCTTTGCCCTGCTCCACATCGGTAGTCGAAAGGCTTACTGCATAACCGGCATGCTCCGATGCCGGAGGCTGATCGGTATTGCCATCGCTCAGCATCAGCTCGCCCTGACCGATACGCAGATGGGCATGCATAATCTTCTCCGGCGGCAGCGGCGGCGCAGACTGATCGCCAACCTGTTCGCCCTGATCCGGCATATCGCCGAACGTCATTTTATAGAGCAGCTCTCCCTCGGTGGCCTTCAGGTAAAAGTCGATAGCCTCTTCACAACGGCCGTAGAGAAACAGATAAGGACTGACTTGCATCTTCACCTCCATTTGTCGGTTGGATTTTTACAGCACCTTAACAGTGTAGACGATAGAGTTTACCCTTTGTTTTTACTGACAATAACGGCGGAACAGCTGCGCCATGTAGGCGCTCATCGGCGTCAGCGCGGTATCCTTTCGCTGAATCAAATAGAAGGTCGCTTTCGGCAGCGGATCGTCCAGCTCCAGCGCCACCAGCTGATGGCCCAGCACCGGGTCGTTGATCACGTCCACCGACAAAATGCTGACGAAATCGCTCTGCGCCACCAGGCTGGTACAGGCCATAAACGTCTCGCAGGAGACCACGATTTTCGGTGCCATGCCGCGCTCGCTAAAGAGATCGTGCAGCAGGCGATAGTAGCTGCCTTTCGGCGTCGGCATGGTCCAGTTGCACTGCTGTAGCGCCGCCAGCGAACGCGCCTTCTCCATGGGATGCCCTTTACGCATCACCACCCGGTATTCGCGCTGCATCATTTTCTCAAAGCTCAGTTCCTGATCGAGATGGCTCTGATCGTAGGTGTTGATGGTGAAATCAAGCTCGCCCTGGCGCAGCTCTGGGATCATCGACACCAGCTGCCCCTCCACGATACGCACTTTAACCAGCGGGTATTCGCGGTGAAACTGGGTGATCACCTGCGGCATGATGGTGCGCGCCACGCTGCCGCCCACGCCGATATTGACCCGTCCACCCGCCAGCCCAAGCCGCTGCTGAATATCCTCCTGCGCCACACGTAATTCTTCTAAAACCAGGCTGGCATGGCGAAAAAAGTTATCACCCACGTCGGTCATCACCACGCCCTGCTGGCGGCGGATAAAGAGCCGCGCGCCTAAAACCTGCTCAAGTTCCTGAATCGATTTAGTCAATGCAGGCTGGGAAAGCCCGGAGAGACGGCTTGCGGCGCGGATGCTGCCCTGGCGCGCAACCTCAACGAAGGCGCGCAGCTGATGCAGCTTAAGCTGTGACGGCATGATAACCACTGTTTATCAGGAGAAAGATATTTGCATCTTATGCGGCCAGAGAGGCTTGTGTAAATTCGGGACTGTGCATAAAAAACCAACAATAAGGATTTCCTATGACAACCCTCTCTGAGCAGGTCCAGGCGCTGGCGCCGCAAATGCAAAACTGGCGGCGCGATCTTCATCAGTTCGCCGAATCCGGCTGGCTGGAATTCCGCACCGCAACGCGAGTAGCCGACGCGCTGCATACGCTGGGTTATCAGCTGCAGCTCGGCCGCGAGGTAATCAATGCCGAGGCGCGTATGGGGCTGCCCGACGCCGACACCCTCAAGCAGCAGGAGGCGCGCGCGCTGCAGCAGGGAGCGCTGGCGCAGTGGCTGCCCGCTTTCTCCGGCGGCTTTTGCGGCATTGTCGCCACGCTGGAGACCGGTCGACCCGGCCCGGTAATGGGTTTCCGCGTCGATATGGACGCGCTGGATCTCAATGAGAGCCAGGCGGCTGACCATCTGCCGCAACGCGAAGGCTTCGCCTCCTGCAACGCTGGCATGATGCACGCCTGCGGCCACGACGGCCATACCACCATCGGGCTCGGCCTTGCCAGCGTGCTGATGGCGATGAAGTCGCAGCTGAGCGGCACCATTAAGCTGATCTTTCAGCCTGCCGAAGAGGGCGTGCGCGGCGCGAAGGCGATGGTGGAAGCAGGCGTGGTGGACGATGTCGATCTCTTTACCGCCATCCATCTTGGCACCGGCGTGCCCGCCGGCGAGCTGGTGTGCGGCAGCGACAGCTTCCTCGCCACCACCAAGCTGGACGTGCATTTTACCGGCGTCGGCGCGCACGCGGGCGGCAAGCCTGAAGAAGGCCGCAACGCTTTACTGGCGGCGGCGCAGGCCACGCTGGGTCTGCATGGCCTGCCGCAGCACAGCGGTGGCGTAGCGCGCGTCAACGTCGGCGTACTGCAGGCGGGAACGGGCCGCAACGTGGTGGCCGATACGGCGCTGATGAAGGTGGAGACGCGCGGCGTCAGCAATGAGGTCAACGACGATATCTACCAGCAGGCGCTGCGTATTATCGCTGGCGCGGCGGCGATGTACGGCGTGGAGTATGAGGTCAAACTGATGGGCGCGGCGCGCAGCTGCACGCCAACGCAGCCCTGGGTCGATTTCCTTCATCAGCAGGCGGAGGCGCTGGGCATCTTCGACTCGGTGGTGGATAGTAAAGCGCAGGCCGCCGGATCGGAAGACGCCACCTATATGATGGAGCGGGTAAAACAGCGCGGTGGTCAGGCGACCTACGCGATTTTCGGCTGCGAGCTGGCGGCGGGCCACCATAACGCGAAGTTCGATTTTGACGAAAGCGTAATGGGTAAAGCGGTGCAGATGCTGGCGACGCTGGCACTCAATCAGTCGCAGTTTGGAGGCGGGCGATGAACGCTGATTTCCTCGGCGACTATATCGACGCTAACCAGGCGCGCTTTACCGCTCTCAGCGACGCTATCTGGGACACGCCGGAAACCCGCTTCGCCGAAACCCGCTCCAGCGCGCTGCTGGCCGATGCGCTGGAGCAGGAGGGCTTCGCCGTGACGCGCGGCGTCGGCAACATTGAAACCGCCTTTATCGCCAGCGTGGGCGAAGGCAAACCGGTTATCGCCATTCTTGGCGAGTTCGACGCGCTGGCGGGGCTGAGCCAGCGAGCGGGCTGCGCGCGGCCTGAACCGCTGGAGGAGAATGGCAACGGCCACGGCTGCGGCCATAACCTGCTCGGCACCGCAGGGCTGGCGGGGGCGTTCGCGCTTAAGGCGTGGAGGGAGCAACACGGCGGGCGCGGTACGATTCGCTTTTACGGCTGCCCCGGCGAAGAGGGCGGTTCCGGCAAAACCTTTATGGTGCGCGAGGGGCTGTTCGATGATGTCGACGCCGCCGTAACCTGGCATCCCGAAGGCTTCAGCGGCCTGTTTAACCTCAGCACGCTGGCGAATATCCAGGCGGCGTTTCACTTTAAAGGGGTGGCGGCGCACGCCGCTAATTCGCCGCACCTCGGACGCAGCGCGCTGGACGCCGTGACGCTGATGAACACCGGCGCGAACTTTCTGCGCGAGCATATCGTGCAGGAGGCGCGGCTGCACTATGCAGTCACCAACAGCGGCGGCGTCTCGCCTAACGTCGTGCAGGCTGATGCTGAGGTGCTTTACCTGATCCGCGCGCCGGAGCTGCCGCAGGCGCAGGAGATCTACCAGCGCGTTATCAATATCGCCCAGGGCGCGGCGCTGATGACCGACACGCACCTCACCGTTCGCTTCGACAAGGCGTGCTCCAACTACGTGCCGAATCGCGCGCTGGAGGCGGTAATGGAGCGTTATTTGCATCACTTCGGTCTGCCGCACTACAGCGACGAAGAGCGCGCCTTCGCCGCCGAGATCCGCGCCACGCTCAGCGAGGACGATCTGCGCAATGCCCGGCTCAATGCGGCGCGCACCGGCGGCGAGGCGGGCGCGGCCTGGATCGAGGCGAACGGCGACAAGCTGCTGATGGACGAGGTAGCGCCCTGCGCGGCGACGCGCGAGCTGCTCTACGGCTCTACCGACGTCGGCGATGTCAGCTGGGTCACGCCTGTCGCGCAGTGCTTCGCGCCCTGCTTTACCTTCGGCACCCCGCTGCATACATGGCAGCTGGTAGCGCAGGGACGCACCTCTATCGCGCATAAAGGCATGTTGCTGGCGGCCAAAGTGATGGCCGCCACCGTACTGGAGCTGCTGAACGATGACCAGGCGCTGGCGCGCTGTCGCGCCGAATTTGAGCGCGCGCGCCGCGCGCAGCCCTATCGCTGTCCGATACCTGAAGGCGTCACGCCTTCAAAACTGGCCAACTGAGCCACGGCCGCGCCTCAGGCGCGGACCGATAACACAATAAAAAAACGCAAACACGACCATACAAGACGAGGAATAACATGACCGTAATGTCGGAGAATCGCAGCCCTGGGAAAGTGTTCGGCTGGATTGAGCGGGTCGGTAATAAAGTCCCCAATCCCTTCCTGCTGTTTGTTTATCTGATCCTGGTGCTGATGGTGGCGACCGCCATTATCAGCAGCCTCGATCTGGCGGTAAAAAATCCTGTCAGCGGCGAGCTGGTGCGCGTCAATAATTTGCTGAGCGTCGCGGGCCTGCAGTGGATCCTGCCCAACATCATCAAAAATTTCAGCGGCTTTACGCCGCTCGGTTCGATTCTGGCGCTGGTGCTCGGCGCGGGCCTGGCGGAAAAGGTCGGCCTGCTGCAGTCGCTGATGGTGAAGATGGCGTCGCGCGTCAGCCGCCGCTACGCCAGCTATATGGTGCTGTTTATCGCCTTTTTCAGCCATATCTCCTCTGATGCCGCGCTGGTGGTGATGCCGCCGCTCGGCGCGCTGATTTTTCTCGCCGTGGGCCGCCATCCGGTCGCGGGCCTGCTGGCGGCGATTGCGGGCGTCGCGTCCGGCTTTACCGCCAACCTGCTGATTGTCACCACCGACGTGCTGCTTTCCGGCATCAGCACCGAGGCGGCGAAAGCGGTGAGCGATACGGTGCACGTGAGCGTGATCGACAACTGGTTCTTTATGGCCACCTCCGTGATCGTGCTGACCGTGGCGGGCGCCATTCTGACCGACAAGTTTATCGAGCCGCGCCTGCCGCAGTGGAAAGAAGGCAGCAGCGAGCGGCTGGCGGCCCTGACGCCGCTGGAGAATCGCGGCCTGCGCGCGGCAGGCATCGCGGCGCTGCTGTTTATCGGCGTGATGGCGCTGCTGGTCGTGCCGGAACACGCGCCGCTGCGCGATCCGAAAAGCGGCGGTATCGTGCCGTCGCCCTTTATCAAAGGCATCGTGCCGATCATCATCCTGTTCTTCTTTGTCGTGGCAATCGTCTATGGCGCGGTCACGAAGCAGATCCGCCGTCCGGATGATATTCCGCAGCTGCTGGTGGAGCCGATGAAAAGCATGGCGGGCTTTATTGTGATGGTGTTTCCGCTGTCGCAGTTCGTGGCTTTTTTTAACTGGAGCAATATGGGCAAATTTATGGCCATCGGTCTGACCGATGTGCTGGAGAGCGCGGGCATCAGCGGCGCGCCAGCCTTCCTCGGCCTGATGTTCCTGTCGGCGTTTCTCTGTATGTTTATCGCCAGCGGTTCGGCGATCTGGTCTATTCTTGCGCCGGTATTCGTGCCGATGTTTATGCTGCTCGGCTTCCATCCCGCCTTCGCCCAGATGATCTTCCGCATCGCCGATTCGGCAGTGCTGCCGCTGGCGCCGATGTCGCCCTTTCTGCCGCTGTTCCTCTCCTTCCTGCAGCGATACCAGAAAGATGCGCAGCTCGGCACCTATTACGTGCTGATTTTCCCCTATCCGGTGCTCTTCTTTATCACCTGGATTGCGCTGCTGCTCGCCTGGTATGCGCTGGGATTGCCTATCGGTCCAGGGGTCTATCCGCAGATGCCGTAACGGGCTTGCCAGGGACGGCTAAAACTGCAACGTACGTTGCTAAAAACTCACCAACAACCCTCTCGGCAAGGATCGCCGAATTGATTATTCTGCTATCTCTTCGCTTGCTAACGGTTAATTATTTTTACAACGTCGCCACGCCGTTAGCAGGACAGGCAAACACCGTCACACCGAGGTTCATAAAATAATGACAACAACCTGCCCTTCAGGGATAGCGCCGGCGTTCGCTGCGCCGACGCCGCATAACAGCAGCTTAGCGGGGCGCATCGACGCCCTGCCGTCATCGCGAGGCCTGTGGCGTTTTATTACGCTGCTCGCGCTCGGCGGCTTCTTTGAACTCTACGACCTGTTCGAGACCGGCTATATCAGCTCTGGTCTGCTGGCTGCTGGCGTTTTCCATACCGGTAGCGCAGGCGTGTTCGGCATCGCCGATCAGGCCGCCTTCGCTTCCGCGACCTTTCTCGGCTTGTTTGTTGGTGCCAGCCTGCTGGCACCCTATGCTGACCGCTTCGGCCGCCGCCTGACCTTTATGTGCGCGCTGGCGTGGTATGGCATTTTCTCCCTGCTGATGGCTTTTCAGCAGAGCGCGGAGATGATTATTCTGTTCCGTTTTCTGGTGGGCATCGGCCTCGGCATCGAACTGGTCACTATCGATACCTATCTCTCGGAATGGGTGCCGACGCATCTGCGCAGCCGAGCCTTCGCCTTCTCTTTCTTTGTGCAGTTCCTTTCTGTGCCTGCGGTGGCGCTGATGTCATGGTGGCTGGTGCCGCAAACAGTGCTGAGTCTTGAGGGCTGGCGCTGGGTGGTGATCGCGGGCGCGATCTGTTCGCTGGCGATCTGGTTTATCCGTAAGGATCTGCCGGAGTCGGCGCGCTGGCTGGCGCAGCAGGGACGCCATCAGGAGGCGCATCAGGTGTTGAGCGCCATGGAAAAACGCTGTGGCGTCGCTCCCGGCGCGGATTTCCCGCCGGATGACGCGGCGGCGCAGCTGCCAAAACGCGGCCGGTTCAGCGAAATCTGGGCGCCAGCTTACCGCAAGCGCACCCTGATGCTGGTGGTGATGAACCTCTTTCAGGCGATCGGCTTTTTCGGCTTTGGCAACTGGCTGCCAGCGCTGCTGTCGGGCAAAGGGGCCACCGTCACCCACAGCCTGCTCTACGCCTTTTTCATTACCCTTGCCTACCCGCTCGGCTCGCTGATCTCCAGCCGCTACGCTGATAAGCTGGAGAACAAATGGCAGATCGTTTTGTCCTGTCTGATGACCGTGGTGTTCGGCACGCTGTTCGCCTTTCAGACCAGCCCGGCGCTGCTGATTGTCTGCGGCTTCCTGATCACCTGGTCCAACGCCTGGCTGACCTTTAGCTATCACGCCTACCAGACAGAGATTTTCCCGACTCATATCCGCGCCCGCGCGGTCGGCTTTTGCTACTCCTTCAGCCGCCTCTCGACGGTGTTCAGCAGTATCCTGATCGGCCTGATCTTGCAGTATGCGGGCAGTCAGGGCGTTATCGCCTTTATTGTGGCAAGTATGCTGATTGTGATGCTCTCGGTAGGGATTTACGGGCCGAAGACGCGCGGCATCGATCTGGAAAATATTTAAGCGTCAGCGCGCGATGAAAGGCTAAAGAGGCGGGAAAAGGCACCCGGCGTCAGCCGGGTGCCTTTGAGCACTACGGGTTTTCGAGCTGATGAATATCCGCGCTCCCCTGATAAGGTTTTATCGTCTTATCTTCACGCAGCTTCGCCACATCCTTCGCCGTGACCTTCGACTGGCTGCCGTTGCCCCAGCTGGTACGGATAAAGTTCACCACGTCCGCGACCTGCTGATCGTTGAGCCGCCAGCCGAACGCCGGCATAGTGATGGTCGACGGCGCGCCTTTTACGCCAGGCAAGGTACCGCCCGCCAGCACGATATGGATCAGCGAGGTGGGATCGTCAGTCATCACCACCGGATTGCCGCGCAGCGCCGGGAAAAAGCGCTGATAGCCGCTGCCGTCGGTTTTATGGCAGGCCGCGCAGCTATCGACATAGACCGATGCGCCGGTCGCGCTGTCGTCGCCTTTCCATAACGCTTTCGCCGTGGCGTCGTCCTGGCTAAAGGCCGCCTGGCTCGGATCTTTCGCGCCGAGCGACTTCAGGTAGCGCGCAATCGCGGCGATATCCTCATCGCTGAGATGCTGCAGGCTATGCTCCACCACCTCGGTCATGCCGCCAAACGCGGCGGTATGATCGTTACGGCCATAGCGCAGGAACTGGCGCAAGTCGTTCTCGCTCCAGCGCCCCAGCCCGTCGCGGTTGTCGCCGCGCAGGTTGCTGGCGGTCCAGCCGTCAATCGGCGCGCTGCTGCCCGCCAGATAGTCGCTGCCTTCGCCGTTGTTCAGCGCTTTTTCCTGCATGGTAATGCTACGCGGCGTATGGCAGGCGCCGCAGTGGCCCAGCCCCTCTACCAGATAGCGACCGCGCGCCAGCTCAGGATCCTCCTGCGCCGCAGGCTGGAACGCTTTTACGTCCGGCGCGAACATTGAACGCCAGATCGCCAGCGGCCAGCGCATCGACAGCGGCCAGGGAATCGCGCTCTCTTTATTAGCCTGCTCAACGGGCGCGACGCCATGCATAAAGTAGGCGTAAAGCGCCTGCATATCGTCGTCGCTCACCACCGCATAGGAAGGGTAAGGCATCGCCGGATAGAGGGTATCGCCATTTTTCGCCACGCCGTGACGCACCGCCTTCTGGAAGTCGTCGTAGCTGTAGTCGCCAATGCCGGTCGCCTTATCGGGCGTGATATTGGTGGAGTAGATGGTGCCGATCGGCGTCGCCATCGGCAGGCCACCCGCAAAAGGTTTGCCATCCTTGCTGGTGTGACAGGCGACGCAATCGCCCGCGCGCGCCAGATACTCGCCGCGTTTTACCCGATCGCCGCCGTTATCGTCCGCCAGCGCGGCAAAGGTCATCGTGCCCAGAATCAGGGCCAGTAAGCCGTTTTTCATCGCCATTTCCTTATGCCTGCACCAGTGGACCCGGGTTTTTCAGATACTGCTCGCGGATCGCTTTCGCCGACCAGTAGGTCAGGGCCGCTACCATCCCCGTCGGGTTATAGCCGAGCCCCTGCGGGAACGCGGATGCGCCCGGCACAAAGACGTTTGGCACGTCCCAGCTTTGCAGATAACGGTTCACCGCGCTGGTGGCGGGATTGTCGCCCATAATGGCGCCGCCGCTGATATGCGTGGTCTGGTACACCGTGGTGTCGAAGTGGGTACCCGGCCCTTTCGCGCCGCCGATAATCATCTTCGGGCTCATCGCTTCGGCGATTTTGCGCATCTTGCCGACCATAAACTGCGCCATTTTGATGTCGTTATCCTGCCAGTCAAAGGTCATGCGCAGCAGCGGCTGGCCGTAGGCATCTTTGTAGTTAGGATCGAGGTCGAGATAGTTGACGCGGTAAGACTGATGCGCGCCGTGGGCGTCCATGGAGATATGGTGCGTATAGGTATCCGCGACCGCTGCTTTCCACTTGCTGCCCCAGTTCGGCGTGCCTGTCGGGGTCGGCAGGCCAGAGATGGGCTTGGTGCCCGCCTGGTTGACCCAGAACGGCGAACCGCCGACGAAGCCGTATGGCCCGTGGTCGAAGTTGTCGGCGTTGAAATCATCTACGCCAACGCCCGCGCCACCCGCGCCAATAAACGGGTTGGTGGTGGTGTTTTTGTCGAACAGCGCCTTCAGGGTCGAAATATTCTGGTAGGCGAAGTTGCGGCCGATGGTGCCTTCGTTGGTAATCGGGTTGTAAGGCTTGCCGATGCCGGAGAGCAGCATCAGGTGCACATTGTGGAACTGGAACGCTGAGAGGATCACCAGATCCGCCGGCTGCACCACTTCACGCCCCTGCGCATCGACGTAGGTCACGCCGGTGGCGCGCTTTTTATCCTCAGTCAGGTTAACGCGCAGCACATAGGCGTTGTTGCGCAGTTCGAACTTCGGCTCCTGGCGCAGCGCAGGCAGAATGTTTACGTTCGGCGACGCCTTCGAGTACATGTAGCAGGCGTAGCCGCTGCAGTAGCCGCAGAAGTTGCATGGCCCCATCTGCGCGCCGTAGGTGTTAGTGTACGGGCCGGAGGTGTTGGCCGATGGCAGATCGTAGGGGTGATAGCCCACCGATTTCGCCGCCTCGGCAAACAGCTGCGCCGACCAGGTGCGCTTCTGCGCAGGCAGCGGGAATTTATCAGAGCGATCCGGCGCGAACGGGTTGCCGCCGCTATCCTTGCCGATCACCTGACCTTTGATGCTCCAGGGGGTACCGGAGGTGCCGAAGACCTTCTCCGCCTTGTCGAAGAACGGCTCCAGTTCGTCATAGGTGACGCCGAAGTCCTGAATTGTCATCCCTTCCGGAATAAAGTTTTTGCCGTAGCGCTCTTCGTAATGGCTGCGCTGACGCAGCTCGGTGGGATCGACGCGGAAGTGTACGCCGGACCAGTGCAGGCCCGCGCCCCCGGTGCCGGTGCCCGGCAGAAACGCCGCCAGCTGACGATAAGGAACCGCCGTCTGTGAAGCGTCGTGACGGATAGTCACGGTGCTTTTCGACAGATCCTGGAACAGCTTTTTGCGGATGTTATAGGTCAGCTCGTCAATCGACTGCGGATAGGAACCGTCAGGATAGGTATCGCGATGCGGGCCGCGCTCCAGCGCCACCACGTTAAGTCCGGCTTCGGTCAGCTCTTTCGCCATGATCGCGCCGGCCCAGCCGAAACCTACGATCACCGCATCTGCTTTTTTCATTTCGTTTGCCATGGTTACGCGCGCTCCCCGCGAATAGAAACTGACGGGAAGGGATAACGCTCGCCGCGTTCAACCCAGTCCATAAAGTCGGCACGCGCGCCGGGGAAGCCGATCAGCTTCCAGCCCACCATATTCTGGTTGCCACCGTGAATCGGGTCGCTAAAGAAGCCTTCGCGGGTGTTCTGGATCAGAAAGGCGAAAAAGGTTTTCGCCGGCAGCTGGCGGAAATCGGCCTGGCCGCTCTCCATCGCCTGCAGCAGCGCATCCTGCTGCTCGCCGCTGAGATCGGCGAACACCTTGCCGTGTTGACGCTTGCTGTAGTCGTCGGCGTCTGCCAGGCCCAGACGGTAGATCTGCTGCGGCACCAGCGGCAGCTGATAGCCCAGCTCTTTAGGCAGATCCGGATTGAATGGCCCCTGCATATACCAGTTAGCGCCGGTAGCGTAAGGGGTATTCATCTGGCGGTCGATAAACTCCGGCACGCCCGCTTCCAGCGCGCCAGGGCCGCGCTCGTCGTTAGGGATCAGGCGTGCGACGGCTGCTTTGATAAAGGCGAACTCTTCTGCGGTAAACCAGCTCGGCTGATAGTCGCGCGCGGGTTGCGCAGCAGCGGGATCGGCAGCCTGCACAGCAGGCGCGACGCTGAAGCCGCCGACGACGGCGCTGCCCGCCGCCATAGCGGGTGCCAGCGCAATGGTTTTTAACAGAAAATCCCTGCGTGTCTGCCCACGTTTTTGTTCTGACATGACATTGCCTCAGTACCGCTTATAATGCGGCATGAAAGTTAAACAGTTGCGTTGTAATGATTTTTTTATGCGGATTAAGGGTTACAGCAGCACTGTTACCGGTAACAGCGGGCGCTAGTGTAACACCGTTGTGGCGAAACATTTAGTTCGTCAAAACAAATTCGCACAAATTCATTAACATCTCGTCGGAATGCTTTACCTGACGCGGGCGAAAGCTGTCACCTTCAGAAACAACACTCAACAGACAAATAACGCTAAAAAACGTTATAAAAGGGTGCATACAACAGCGGAGAGCCTATGTTTAAGTCCTTTTTCCCCCGGCCAGCGCTGTTTTTCAGCACGGCGGCGATCTGGAGTCTGATCGCGATTTTTGCCTGGTTCGGCTTTGCCGACGATCTGCCGTCACGCTGGTCAGCGCTACATGCCGCGATGCAGCAGGAGCTGCCGACTACAGCCGCGCGCTTTATCGCGCCCAGCCAGCTCTGGTTCTACAGCTATTACTGGATTGTCGTGGCGATATTCGCCCTGGCCTGGCGCGTTATTGATAATCATCCGTGGCAGCGCTGGTCGGTCTGGGGCTCGGCGCTGATTATTTTCGTCACCTGGTTCGGCGTGCAGGTCGGCGTTGCGATTAACGCCTGGTACGGCCCGTTCTACGATCTGATTCAGCAGGCGCTGACTAAAGCGGGCTCGGTGCAGATAAACCGTTTTTACGCCGAAGTGGTGGCCTTTCTTGGCATCGCGCTTATTGCCGTGGTCATTGGCGTGATGAACTCATTCTTTATCAGTCACTGGGTGTTCCGCTGGCGCACCGCGATGAACAACTACTACATGCATAACTGGCAGCGCCTGCGTCAGGTGGAAGGCGCGGCGCAGCGTGTGCAGGAAGACACCATGCGCTTCGCCAGTACGCTGGAGAGCTGGGGCGTGAGTTTTATTCAGGCAATTATGACGCTGGTGGCCTTTTTGCCGGTATTGATTGGCCTGTCGCACCACGTTAAAGACGTGCCGATTCTCGGCAATATTCCCTACGCGCTGGTGATTGCAGCGCTGCTCTGGTCGCTCTTCGGCACAGCGCTGCTGGCGCTGGTGGGCATTAAGCTGCCGGGCCTGGAGTTCCGCAATCAGCGGGTTGAGGCGGCCTACCGTAAAGAGCTGGTCTATGGCGAGGACGATCCCGAGCGCGCGACGCCGCCGACGGTGCAGGCGCTGTTTAGCCGCGTGCGGGTTAACTACTTCCGCCTCTACTTTCACTATCTCTACTTTAATATCACCCGCATTCTCTATCTGCAGGTCGATAACGTCTTCGGTCTGTTTGTGCTGTTTCCGTCAATCGTGGCGGGCACCATTACGCTCGGTTTGCTGAACCAGATCACTAACGTATTCGACCAGGTGCGCTCCTCGTTCCAGTATCTAATCACCTCCTGGTCGACGCTGGTGGAGCTGATGTCGATCTACAAACGTCTGCGCAGCTTTGAGCAAATCCTGCAGGATATTCCGCATGAGGAGATGATGCGCGAAGCGGCGGAAAACGAGTAGCGCGGCAGGATCCAGCAGTAAAAGGTCCCGCGCAGCCGGTGCGCGGGACAGCGATCAGATGTTAAACCAGCGCGGCGAAAACCCGCTCCACGGCGTACGCGCCGGGATCTTTCACCCCATCCAGCGTCTGCTGATTCAGGTAAGAGGAGCGCCCCGCTCTGGCGCTCTGCATCTGCGCCGTCGATTCAGCCCCCTGCGCCGCGGCCTCTGCCGCCTCCGCCAGAGTTTTACCCGCGACCAGCGCCTCCAGCGCCGGTTCCAGCGCATCGATCAGCGTACGATGGCCAATCTGCGCGCCGCCGTAGTGCTTCATCTGCGCCAGCCCCTGCTGTAACGCCTCTGGCAGCGTGCCGCCCTGCGCCAGCTGCTGGCCCGCCGCGGTAAAGAGGATCGACATCAGTACGCCGCTCGACCCGCCCATCACCGTCGCCAGCTGTTCGCCCACCAGCGCGAACAGCGACGGCAGATCCGCCAGCGGCAGCTGCTGCGCCTCCAGCGCGCTTTTCACCTTGCGCGCGCCCGCGGCAAAGGTCGAGCCGGTATCGCCATCGCCAACTTTAGCGTCCAGCGCGTTCAACTCGGCTTCAAGGTCAATCAGCGTCTGCGCAACGCGGCTCACCACCCGCGCCGTCTGCTCATCCTGCGAAGGCGTAAATTCCAGCTTGCTGACCACGCGCTGGCTGCTCAGCGTCGTCACCGGCTCTACCGCATGGATCGGCACCCAGCCCAGCACCTCGACCGGCGCCTTCAGCGCTTCAAGAAATGCCGCCTCGATCTGCAGCACCGTCAGCGAGAACCCTTTCATATCCAGCGCGCTCACCAGCGTCGCCGGGCCGATCAGATGGCTGATTTGCGCCGCCAGCGGGCTTTTCAGTACCTCGCGCGTTACCAGTGCCAGCTTCAGCATAGAGAAGCCGCCAAGATTGTTGACCAGCAGCACCGCTCTGGTGCCGGAAGAGAGGCTGTTAGCCAGTTTCTCCGTCATGATGCTGACCAGCTTTTCGCTGTTCTGCGTGTCCAGCGTAATAACGCCCGGCTCGCCGTGGATGCCCATGCCCAGCTCGCTCTCTCCCTCTTTAACGCGGTTGTCGCGCTTTTCGCCGGGAATATGACAGGTCGAAAAGGCGACGCCGATACTTGCCGTACCCTTGATGGCGCGCTGCGCCAGCGTTTTTACCTGCGCCAGCGACTGCCCCTGCTCTGCGGCATAACCGGCGATTTTATGGATCAGCGCGGTGCCTGCGATGCCGCGCGGCTGCGGGTTGTCCGGCAGGGCGATATCGTCCTGCACCATTACCATCTCGACCTTATAGCCTTGCGCCCGCGCCTTCTCCGCCGCCAGGCCGAAATTGAGCCGGTCACCGGTGTAGTTTTTCACGATAAGCAGGCAGCCCGCGTCGCCGGTGACGTTAATGATGGCGCTCAGCACCGCGTCAACGCTGGGGGAGGCGAAAATATCGCCGCAGACTGCGGCGGTCAGCATCCCTTTGCCGACGAAACCGGCATGGGCCGGTTCATGCCCTGAACCGCCGCCCGAAATCAGCGCCACCTTGCTTTTGTCCCAGTCGTTGCGCACCACGACCCGAATGTCGTCGCCTAAATCCAGGCGGCTGAGGTTGTGCCAGGGCGTGCTCAGCAGTACGCCCTCTATCGCTTCGTTGACCAGATTATTTTTTTCATTCATCAGGAACTGGCTCATTGCATCCTCTCCAATGGTGTTGATGCCGCCAGGCAGCGGCACGCTTTTAAAGGTAGCCGAAGAAATGCAAAGGGCGGCCCGCAGCCGCCCCTGAAACTAACAGTGAAATCAAAGCGCGATGCGCATCACGCTGTCTGGATCTTTCGGCGGCTCTTTGCGCGAGCCTGGCTGTTTGACGCTGACGAACAGCGTCCTGCCGTCGGCGGAAAGCGCCAGGCTGTTAGGCAGGCCTGGCGTTTTAACCCTGCGTTTTACCTTATAGCTGGCAGCGTCAATGATGCTTACTTCGCCCGCTTTGCGGTGCGTAACGTAAAGCTCATTACTGTGCGGATTAAACAGCACCGCCAGCGACTCTGGAACGGCGATCGACTGGATCACCTTTTGATCGCGCAGATCGATGACCAGCACCTGCGGCTGCTTCGAGTCGCTGAGGAAAGCGCGCTGGCCCTGGGTATCAAGCGCGATATTCAGGAAGAAATGCGCGTTATCGCCGTCGATTTTCTGGCGCTTTTCAATGGCGTTGGTGCGGGTGTTGATGGTGACCAGCTCGCCATCGCTGTTAGTGATGTAGAGTTTCTGCCGCTCGCTGTCGACCGCCAGGCCAGTGCCCATTTTGCCGGTATTCGGCACCACGCTAATCAGCCGCAGCGTTTTGCCATCCACCACCCAGACCACGCTCTGCGGGCCAAGCCCGGTAACGTACACGCGGTCGGTTTTCACGTCGACGGCGATCTCGCGCGGCTGCAGCGGACGCACGTTTTCGCTGCGCTTGCGGCCGTCCAGCACCAGCGTGTTGATAACCCTGCCGCTGGCGGCGTCAATGGCGGTGAGCGCGCCGTTCACGGTATTGCCGACGTAAAGCACGTTGGTTTGCGGATTAATGGCCGCGCCAAAGCTTTTCAGCTCGGTAGAAACGGTTTGCTTAACGGCCAGCGTCTGCGGATCGAGGCGGAACACCGCGCCGCCCGGCGCATCATTGCCCAGGGACGCGGCGAGGAACAGCGCATTGTCGCTGGGGCTGAAGGCGAGTTCATAAGCGCCCTTGCTGACGGGCTGGCTGAGTTCGTCTGCATGCGCCAGCATGCCGGAGGCGGAAAAGAGCGCGGTAGCGAGCAGCGCAAAGGATAAGGATTTCATGATCTCTCCATAGTAAAGATTCACCGCCGTCAGGCAGTGCTGGAAAGCTCACATTGCAAACCCTGCAAAAAGAGAAGCGGCCCTGAAGCCGTCAAAGATATGTTTTTTAGCAAATGATAAGGATTTAACGCCGAAAGGGAAGCGGTTTCCCGCGCTTACAACGCCGCCAGGACGCCCGAAGGCGTCCTGTCAGCAACAGCCGGTCAGACTTATTTCAGCAGTTCAGCGGTCATATGCACGCCGTTGTTGGTGTAGGCTTCGGTCACTTTATATGATGCACCCGCGTCTTTCGCCTGCGCCGCGATTTTTGCTTCCGCGCCGTCCAGCGTCGAGTCGGTAGCGGTTACGCTCTGCGCGAAGCTGGTCAGCGGAAGAACAGAGAGAGCGATAACAGCAGCAAAAGTTTTGATGGTTTTCATGGTCAATTCCTCGGTAGATGTTTAGTAATTTAAGGCGTGTCGCCTTGTTGATATGAATAATAGACCGAGGATGATGCAGCGGATAGCGGAGATAATTGCCGTTCTTTATCAAATTTACTGACGATGAAAGCGCACAATTGGTGTAGCCGCACCGCAAAAGGTTAACTCGCTGGAATAATAAAAAATGGCAGCATATTTCGCTGCCCTTAAGCTTTTTATCCGTGATGACGCACTCGGGTAAAGATGGTGATGGCTGCCAGCAGCATCAGTACGCCACTGGCGAGAAAGACGCCGCCTGCGCCCTGTAAGTCGAACATCCAGCCGCCCGCCGCCGCGCCTGCGGTAATCGCCAGCTGAATAGTCGCCACCAGCAGACCGCCGCCCGATTCGGCATCGTCCGGCACCGCGCGCGAGATCCAGGTGGACCAGCCGGTCGGCATCGAACCAAAAGCGAGTCCCCACAGCGCCACGCCCGCGGCGACCAGCCAGGAGACATCGGCGAAGCTCACCAGCAGCAGCGCGGTCGCGCTCATCACCAGCGCCATCACGCTCAGCGTCAGCGATACGCTGCGCGTCACCAGATAGCCCGCCAGCGAGGTGCCGAAAAAGTTAGCCACGCCAAACGCCAGCAGCACCAGCGACAGCTGATTCAGGCTCAGCTGCGCGCTGTTCTCCAGGAAGGGACGCAGATAGGTAAAGAAGGCGAAGTGGCCGGTAAACATCATAATTACCGCCAGCATGCCCCAGCGCATCAGGCCGCTGCGCAGCAGATCGAGTACGCCGCCGCTGCGCGCTTTATTCTCCGGCGGCATGGCAGGCAGCGTAAAGCATTGCCAGATCAGCGCCAGCACGCCCAGGCCTGCGGTGAGCATAAAGATATTGCGCCAGCCGATCAGGCTGCCGAGGTAGCTGCCGAGCGGCGCGGCGATGATGGTCGCCAGCGAAATGCCGCTGAAAACGATCGACAGCGCGCGCGGCACCTGAGCGCTCGGCACCAGACGCATGGTAATCGCGGTCGAGAGCGTCCAGAAACCGCCAATCGCCATACCGAGCAGCACGCGCGCCAGCAGGATCAACGTCAGGTTACTCGCCAGCGCCACCAGCAGCGCCGAGGCGACCAGCAGCAGCGTAAAGGCCAGCATCACTACCCGGCGATCCAGCCGCCGCGTTACGCTGCCCACCACCAGGCTGGTCAGCAGCGCCACCAGCGCAGTCACCGTCACCGTCTGGCCCGCCTGCCCTTCCGATACCTGCAGCGAAGCCGCGATCGGCGTCAGCAGGCTAACCGGCAGAAACTCGGCGGTGATCAACCCGAATACGCCAAACGCCATTGAAAATACCGCGCCCCAGGCGGGACGAACGGGTACGGAAACCTCATCAGCCACTTCTGTACTCAGACTCATGTAGCTTCTCCAGAGAAAAAATGATTAAGGCTGGAGCATAGAGAGTGCGGGCAAGACGATCTATGATGGCAACACCTTCATTATTGATAATTCGTCTGGAATGCCATGAGCCATTATGAAGATCTGACCAGCGAGCTGCTGATGGGAATGCGGCTTCACGGCGTGACCTATCAGCGTATTCAGCTCTCTGCGCCCTTCGGGCTGCGCTATGAGCAGGCGTCGGGCCGCGCGCAGTTTCACTTTGTCGGGCGCGGGCCGCTGCTGGTGCGTGGCGCGTCGGGTGCGATTTTCACCCTGAATACCGGCGACGCGCTGCTGATCCCGCATGGCAAACCGCACAGCCTGCTCTCGTCGCCTGACGCCGCCAGCGAAAACATCGCCGCCTTCGTCAGCAAGCCGATCTGCGACAGCGTGTGCGCCATCGGCGCGCCCGCCGACGCCTGCGACGATGAGGAGAGCGTGATTTTATTCAGCGCCTGTATGAAATTCGAGCTGGGCGGCATGCAGCCGTTGATCAACACCATGCCGGATATCATGCTGGTCAGTACGCTGCTGTCGAAGTACCCGGAGATCCAGCCCATTCTCGACGCGATGGAGCGCGAGTCACGCACGCGGCACGCCGGGTTCGCCGGTATCCTGTCGCGGCTGGCGGACGTGGTGGCGGCGCTGATCGTGCGCGGCTGGGTAGAGAACGGCTGCGGTCAGGGCAGCGGGCTGGTACAGGCGATGCGCGATCCGCGTCTGAGCAAAGCGATCGCCGCGATGCACCGTGAGCCGGGAGAGAGCTGGACGGTTGAAAGACTGGCGCGGGTGGCGGGCTGCTCGCGGTCGGTATTTGCCGAGCGCTTTCAGAACGCCACGACCATGACGCCGCTGCGCTACCTGACCGAACTGCGTATGCGGCTGGCGGTGCAGCGCATCGTCAATAACGGCGAGGCGGTGGAGGTGGTGGCGTTCCAGCTTGGCTACGGCTCGCTGGCGGCCTTTAGCCGCGCCTTTAAGCGTATTGTCGGTCAGCCGCCCGGCGCGCTGCGCGCCGGGCGGGATGAGAGCCGCATCGCCTCTTAGCGGAAGACGCTGATGGCTTCCACCAGTCGGTTAGCCTGATGCGTCATACGCCCCGACGCCTCCGCGCTCTCCTGCACGCGCGCCGCGTTGCGGTGGGTAATATCGTCGAGATCTTCTACCGCCGTAGAGATTTCACTCAGCGCGGTGGACTGCTCGGCGGTGGCGGCACTGATCTGCGCGATCAGTGAAGAGACGTTCTGCACCTGCGCGACAATATCCTGCATGGTGCGACCCGCCGCGTCGGCGTGATTGCTGCCAAGCTGGACGCGGCTGGCGCTGGTTTCCACCAGGCTTTTAATTTCGCTGGCGGCCTTCGCGCTGCGCTGCGCCAGGCTGCGCACTTCTCCCGCCACCACCGCAAAGCCTTTGCCCTGTTCGCCCGCGCGCGCCGCTTCCACCGCGGCATTAAGCGCGAGGATATTCGTCTGGAAGGCGATGCTGTCAATTACGCTGGTAATATTGGCGATGCGCTGCGAGCTTTCGGCGATTTCCGCCATCATGCTCACCATCTCCTGTATGACTTCACCGCCCTTGCTCGCCGCCTGGCTGGTGTGCGCCGAAAGCGTATTAACCTCGCCCGCCGTTTCGGTATTGCTCTTCACCGTGGCGGTCATTTCATTCATGGTGGCGGCGGTCTGCTGCACGTTGGCAGCCGCCTGCTCGGTACGACGGCTCAGCTCGTTGTTGCTGTTGGCGATAGAGTCGCTGGCGCTGAGGACGTTAATCGCCTGACCGCTAACGTCATCCACCAGCCAGCGAAACATCAGGCCGAGCTGGCCGACGGCGCGCAGCGTCATCCCGACCTCATCGACGCGCTCCATCTCTTCAACCTTATGGCTGGCGCCGGTCGCCACGCTCAACGCCTGCTGGCAAATACGTTCAACAGGCCGCGAGATTTGCTGTTCCATCCACAGGCTGGTCAGCAGCAGCAGGATCGCCATCCCGCCGGTAAAGCAACCGAGCGACGCGGGCGTCATCCCGAGCAGCGCAGCGCTGAGCGCCGCCAGCGGCAGCAGCGTCATCAGCGGCAGCCGGATACGCCAGCGCAGCGGCATTGTTTTCAGTAGCGAGCCGACGCGTCGCCAGCCGGTACGCACAATCAGCCCTTTATGGAAGCGGCGTCCCTTGGCTCGCCCTTCGCGGAAATCACGATAGAGCGCCTCGGTGGCGCGAATTTCCGCCGCGTCGGGCTTGGTGCGCACCGACATAAAACCCTGCACTTTGCCGTCGCGCACGACCGGCACCGCATTGGCGCGCACCCAGTAGTGATCGCCGTTTTTACGGCGGTTTTTGACCAGCGCGGACCAGGGCTCACCCTGCTTCAGCGTCGCCCACATATCGGCAAACGCCTCTGGCGGCATATCGGGGTGGCGCACCATATTGTGCGGCTGTCCGTTGACCTCTTCCGGCGTAAAACCGCTGACCTCAATAAAAGCGTCGTTGGCGTAGGTGATATAGCTGTTGATATCGGTGGTCGACATTAATGTCGCCTGGTCGTCAAACACGAATTCGCGCTGAGTGACTGGCTGGTTGTTACGCATGGTGGGTCCTTGAAAGAGCTGCTGAGAGTAAGGTGATTATCAGTTATGTTTTTTTATCTTTTCGGCAGCAAAAGACCCTGGCTTTAGTGGCGGCAATTAATTTTCCCCGCTAAAAAAGCGGACTGGCGAGCAATTAACCCGCCAGCAGCGCACATTTAATCGTTTAGCTCTTTTTAATAATCGATCCTCATCCCTGTAAGGCGCGACGGATAAAACCCTGGTGCCTGGCGAGCAGCGTGCGGGCTTCGGCGGCGTCGATACCGGCCAGCAACATCAGAATGGCGGTTTTGCAGTGGCCGCCGCAGGCCGCCAGCGCGTGACTGGCGCTCGCCTCGTCGCAGTCGGTGGCCTGCATAACGATATTGATCTGGCGCTGCACCAGCTTCTGGTTGGTGGCTTCCACGTCGACCATCAAGTTGCCGTAAACTTTGCCGCTGCGGATCATCGCGCCGGTAGTGAGCATATTGAGCACCAGCTTCTGGGCGGTGCCCGCTTTCATACGCGAGGAGCCGGTAACCACCTCCGGGCCGACCACCGGCGTGAGCGCGATCTCCGCCGCCTGCGCCATGGCGCTGTTGGGGTTGCAGGTCAGCGCCGCCGTGGTGGCGCCAAGCGAACGGGCATACTCCAGCGCGCCCAGCACATAGGGGGTGCGGCCGCTGGCGGCGATACCCACCAGCACATCTTTCGCGCTGAACTGGATGTCGCGCAGATCCTGCGCGCCCTGCTCGCGATTATCCTCTGCGTTTTCCACCGCCTGGAGTATCGCCTTGTGGCCGCCCGCGATCAATCCCACCACCTGGCCGCGCGGCGTGCCGAAGGTAGGCGGACATTCGCTGGCGTCGAGAATGCCAAGACGGCCAGAGGTGCCCGCCCCGCTGTAGATCAGCCGACCGCCCTGCGCGAAAGCGGCAACGATGGCGTCAACCGCCTGCGCAATCTGCGGCACTATCGCCTCGACCGCCAGCGCCACTTTTTTGTCTTCATTATTAATAACGCGCAGCATCGCGTCGGTAGAGAGTTCGTCGATGTTCTGACTGGCCGGGTTGCGGCCTTCGGTAATGAGCTGGCTGAGGTCGATAGTCATGGGGCATGCTCCGGGAAAGAGTTGATTCAGGCCCGTTTTTATCATACTTGCAGGATAAAAAAAGGGTTCAGACGTTGTCTGAACCCTACGTTTGTTAGCAAGGAGCCAACGCGAGAGAGAGGGGCCGATTGCAAAGACGCAAAAAGCGCCACCCCTGGCAGCTCGGCCCCTCTCTCCCGCTTGCCGGCATTAGATGCCGCCTGATGGTCAGGTCAAAAGAAGGGTTAGTTCACCGTTTGCGTACGCAGCGTCAGCTCGTACGCTTTCGCCTGCTCGGCGTCGAACTGATTCTCCCAGCGGGCGATAACCAGCACCGCCAGCGCATTGCCAATAACGTTGAGCGCGGTGCGCGCCATATCCATGATGCGGTCGACGCCCGCGATAAAGGCCAGCCCTTCCAGCGGAATGCCGACGCTGCCCAGCGTCGCCAGCAGCACCACAAAGGATACGCCCGGCACGCCTGCGATGCCTTTTGAGGTCACCATCAGCGTCAGTACCAGGATAATCTCATCGGTCAGCGACAGGTCTATGCCGTAAAGCTGCGCGATAAAGATGGCGGCGATACTCTGATAGAGCGTTGAACCATCCAGGTTAAACGAGTAGCCGGTCGGCACCACAAAGCTGGTGATCGCCTTCGGCGCGCCGTAGGCCTCCATCTTCTGCATAATGCGCGGCAGGACGGTTTCCGAACTGGAGGTCGAGTAGGAGAGGATCAGCTCATCTTTCAGAATGCGCATCAGGGTGGTGATGCGCAGCTTGCAGAAGCGCGCCACGCCGCCGAGAACCACAAAAGCGAAGAAGAGAATCGCGGCATACACCAGCAGCACCAGCTTCGCCAGCGGCCACAGCGAGGCGAAACCAAAGTTGGCGATAGTCACAGCGATCAGCGCAAAGACCCCTACCGGCGCGTAACGCATGATCATATGCGTCACCTTAAACATGGTTTCCGACACGCTGCGGAAAATGTTTACCAGCGGATCGCGCTGCTCCGACGGCAGCGCCGAGAGGCCCATGCCGAACAGCACCGAGAAGAAGATAATCGGCAGCATGTCGCCCTTCACCAGCGAGGCGAAAATATTCTGCGGGATCAGCGACAGAATAGTGGCGACCAGGCTGTGCGGCCCGTTCTGCACCGCTTCGGTCGTGGCTTCATACTTAGAGATGTCCACCGTTGCCAGCGTTGACATATCAATGCCGGTGCCGGGTTGAAACACGTTAGCCAGCGTAATGCCGACCACAATGGCAAGGGTGGTGATCACTTCAAAATAGACGATGGTTTTGACGCCAATACGTCCCAGTTTCTTCGCATCGCCTACGCCAGCGATGCCGACAATCAACGATGAGATCACGATAGGCACAACGATCATCTTGATCAGGTGAATAAAGATGTCGCCCGCCGGGCTGAGAATGTTGGTGATTAACCATTCACGATCGTCTGGCTGATTATGCAGCACTGAACCAGCAATGATGCCGAGCACCAGTGCAATCAGAATCTGCCAGGCCAGGCTTATTTTAAAACCTTTCATAACGCGTTATTTCCTCAGTCAAAACCCCTATTGCTACGCTGCGAAGGTGCAGAGAAGGATACACACAGGGAAGTGAGCAAAAGCCCGGTAAATTAGAGGGTTATTGAGGACAGCGTCCTCTACGAAAATGCGAAAATTCCCGTACTTTTTTCAGACGCCGTCTGGTTGAGTCCTGCTGAGCAGGGGCGAGATAAGTACCATTTTCACTGTGGTAAATGCAACCCCTGGCGTCTTCGGTTAAAGATTAGCCACTCTTATAGCATAAAATGCTGTTTAGTTATCAAAACCCTAACTTGCTGTTCTGAAAAGTAATAGTTCTTACACTGTGCGCATAGCTATGCAGCGTTGTGCAAAATAGCGGCGGGTTTGTTTGCTGTATTTTTAGCCAGCCGGAGGGGGCAGAACGGGGAATGTTCACGCGATTTTGCAAAGGATTACACGCTTGTGTCTGCTCTCGTGATCTGTGGCGCAAAAAAGAAACAAAGCGATGGCGTAGTCTTCACTTAACCTTTGATTGACATATTATTAACATCTTCAAGGAGATCCGCCATGAGCCAACAACATAAACACCCGATACCCGCCAGCATCGCTGCGAATGCGCTGATTACCGCCGAGCAGTATCAGACAATGTATCAGCAATCCGTCAGCGACCCGGATGCGTTCTGGGGCGAGCAGGGAAAAATTCTCGACTGGATCAAGCCCTACAGCAAAGTGAAAAACAGCTCCTTCGCGCCGGGCAATATTTCTATTCGCTGGTATGAAGACGGCACGCTTAATCTGGCGGCCAACTGCCTCGATCGTCATCTGGAAAAGCGCGGCGATCATCCCGCCATTATCTGGGAAGGTGACGACGCCAGCGAAAGCAAGACCCTGACCTTCCGCCAGCTGCATAACCAGGTGTGCCGTTTCGCCAACGTGCTGCTGTCGCTGGGGGTGAAAAAAGGCGACGTGGTGGCGATCTATATGCCGATGGTGCCGGAAGCGGCGGTCGCGATGCTGGCCTGCGCGCGTATTGGCGCGGTGCACTCGGTGATTTTTGGTGGCTTCTCGCCGGAAGCGGTCGCAGGACGCGTGGTGGACTCCAGCGCCAGGCTGGTGATTACCGCTGATGAAGGGGTACGCGCCGGACGCCCCATTCCGCTGAAGAAAAATGTCGATGAAGCGCTGAAAAACCCCAGCGTGAACAGCGTGAAAAACGTGGTGGTGCTGAAACGTACCGGCCAGCAGATCGACTGGCAGGATGGCCGCGATCTCTGGTGGGCTGACTTAATGGATAAAGCGAGCGAGCAGCACGCGCCCGCCGAGATGCAGGCTGAAGATCCGCTCTTTATCCTCTATACCTCCGGCTCGACCGGCAAACCGAAAGGGGTGCTGCACACCACCGGCGGCTATCTGGTTTATGCGGCGACCACTTTCAAATACGTTTTCGATTACCACCCGGAAGATGTCTACTGGTGTACCGCAGATGTCGGCTGGGTAACGGGCCACAGCTATCTGCTCTACGGGCCGCTGGCGTGCGGCGCGACGACGCTGATGTTTGAGGGCGTGCCGAACTGGCCGAAGCCGAGCCGCATGGCGGAAGTGGTGGACAAGCATAAGGTCACGCTGCTCTATACCGCGCCGACAGCGATCCGCGCTCTGATGGCGGAAGGCGATAAAGCGATTGCCGGCACCAGTCGTAAAAGTCTGCGCATTATGGGCTCAGTGGGCGAACCGATAAACCCGGAAGCCTGGGAGTGGTACTACAACAAGATTGGCGACGGCCGCTGTCCCATTGTCGATACCTGGTGGCAGACAGAAACCGGCGGCTTTATGATCACGCCGCTGCCGGGCGCTACCGAGCTAAAAGCGGGCTCTGCGACCAAACCTTTCTTCGGCGTACAGCCTGCGCTGATGGATAACGAAGGCAACCCTCAGGAGGGCGCGGCCGAGGGCAACCTGGTGATCACCGACTCCTGGCCGGGCCAGGCGCGTACCCTGTTCGGCGATCATGAGCGCTTTGAGCAGACCTATTTCTCTACCTTTAAAAACTGCTATTTCAGCGGCGACGGCGCGCGCCGCGACGAAGATGGCTACTACTGGATCACCGGCCGCGTCGATGACGTGCTTAACGTCTCCGGCCACCGCCTCGGCACCGCTGAGATCGAGTCCGCGCTGGTTTCCCATCCGAAAATCGCCGAAGCGGCGGTGGTGGGCATCCCGCACAGCATTAAAGGCCAGGCGATCTACGCCTATATCACGCTGAACCACGGCGAAGAACCCTCGCCGGAGCTCTACAGCGAGGTGCGCAGCTGGGTACGTAAAGAGATTGGGCCGATCGCTACGCCCGATATTCTGCACTGGACCGATTCGCTGCCGAAAACCCGCTCCGGCAAAATTATGCGCCGTATTCTGCGCAAGATCGCTGCGGGCGATACCAGCAATCTGGGCGATACCTCAACGCTGGCCGATCCGGGCGTAGTGGACAAACTGCTGGAGGAGAAGCAGTCGATTCGAATGCCTTAAATACCTTTACTTCCCGGCGGGAACTCTCTTCTTCCCGCCCCCCTTTCCTTACGCTGTGTGTTTCTGAAGTCACATAAAAATAATTGACCGGGCCTTTCTCGCGCATCGACGTGAGGCTGCCGCCTGCATAACCTCTGGAGAAACTGTGATGAACGACGCCCTTTCTACTCAGGAGGCGCTCAATCAAAGGATTGAACGTCATCCACGCTTTCAGGAGCTGGTACATAAACGCCAGCGGTTTGCCCTGATTCTGTCGCTAATTATGCTGGTGCTTTACGTCGGCTTTATTCTGCTGATCGCTTTTGCGCCCGGCTGGCTTGGCACGCCGCTGCACGCAGGCACCAGCGTCACGCGCGGCATTCCCATTGGCGTGGGACTGATTGTTATTTCCTTCGTGCTGACCGGCGTTTATGTCTGGCGCGCCAACGGCGAGTTCGATCGCCTGACGAAGCAGATCCTCAGCGAGGTGACCCCATGAAACGTCTTTCTCTCTGGCTGCTGGCATTGCTGCCCACCTCCGCGCTGGCGGATGCCCTGACCGGCGCGGTACAGAAGCAGCCTACTAACTATCAGGCGATTATCATGTTTGTGGTTTTCGTCGCCGCTACGCTGGGTATTACCTGGTGGGCATCGAAGCGCACCCGCTCGCGCAGCGACTACTATACGGCGGGCGGCAATATTACCGGCTTCCAGAACGGGCTGGCGATGGCGGGCGACTTTATGTCCGCCGCCTCCTTTTTGGGCATCTCCGCGCTGGTGTACACCTCCGGCTACGACGGCCTGATCTACTCGCTGGGCTTCCTGGTGGGCTGGCCGATGATCCTGTTTCTTATCGCCGAGCGCCTGCGCAACCTTGGCCGCTACACTTTCGCCGACGTCGCCTCCTACCGCCTTCAGCAGAAGCCGATCCGTACCCTCTCCGCCTGCGGCTCGCTGGTGGTGGTGGCGCTCTACCTGATTGCGCAGATGGTGGGCGCAGGCAAGCTGATCCAGCTGCTGTTCGGCCTCGACTATCATGTCGCTGTGGTGCTGGTCGGCATTCTGATGGTGCTCTACGTGCTGTTCGGCGGCATGCTGGCGACCACCTGGGTGCAGATCATCAAAGCGGTGCTGCTGCTGTTCGGCGCTACTTTTATGGCGGTTATGGTGATGAAGGCCGTCGGCTTTAGCTTCAATAACCTTTTTACTCAGGCGATGGCGGTTCATCCGAAAGGCGCAGCCATTATGCAGCCGGGCGGGCTGGTGAAGGACCCTGTTTCCGCGCTCTCGCTCGGGCTGGGGCTGATGTTCGGCACCGCCGGATTGCCGCATATTCTGATGCGCTTCTTTACCGTGGCGGATGCGCGCGAGGCGCGTAAAAGCGTCTTCTGGGCCACCGGCTTTATGGGCTACTTCTACTTCCTGACCTTTATTATCGGCTTCGGCGCGATTCTGCTGGTGGGCGCGAACCCTGCCTTTAAGGATGCCAGCGGCGCGCTGATCGGCGGCACCAATATGGCGGCGGTGCATCTGGCGAACGCGGTCGGCGGCAGCACCTTCCTCGGCTTTATCTCCGCCGTGGCCTTCGCCACTATCCTGGCGGTGGTGGCTGGTCTGACGCTGGCGGGCGCGTCGGCGGTGTCGCACGATCTCTACGCCAGCGTGATCCGCAAAGGCCAGGCGACCGAGCGCGAAGAGCTGCGCGTGTCGAAGATTACCGTACTGATATTAGGAGTAGTGGCGATTGCGCTGGGTATTCTGTTTGAGAAGCAGAATATCGCCTTTATGGTCGGCCTCGCCTTCTCTATCGCCGCCAGCTGTAACTTCCCGATTATCCTGCTGTCGATGTACTGGTCGAAGCTGACCACGCGCGGCGCAATGATCGGCGGCTGGCTCGGGCTGATCACCGCCGTGGTGCTGATGATCCTTGGCCCGACGGTCTGGGTACAGGTGCTGGGCCACGCGTCGCCGGTTTATCCTTATGAGTATCCGGCGCTTTTCTCAATGATCGTCGCCTTTGTCGGCACCTGGCTCTTCTCCGTGACTGACCATTCGCCGCAGGGCGCGCAGGAGCGCGGCCGCTTCCGGGCGCAGTTTATCCGCTCGCAGACCGGCATCGGGATTTCGCAGGGCAAATCGCACTGAGATGGACTGTTCCCCGCCAGCGTTAAAGGACGCTGGCGTTTTTCTCTGCGGGAAGGTTAAAATAAGTACGAATCGCACGATTCGCACGACTAAGGAATCACCATGCTGAGTTTTACCGCTAACCAGGCTAAAACGCGTTTTGGCGAACTCATGAACAAAGCGCAGCACGAGGCCGTTACCATCACTAAAAATGGCCGTACCGCCTTTGTCTGCCTGCCTGCTGAAGATTACGAAGCCTTTGAGCAATTCAAGCTGGAAAGCCTGCGGGCTAAACTGGCGCACGCTATCGCTCAGGCGGAAAAAGGTCAATTGCACGACGGAGAAAGTGCCTTTGATGAGCTGATGAAGGATTTGTAATGGGGCAGTTCAGGCTCACGGATGAAGCGAAAGAAGATTTAAAAGAGGTCAAAGCCCATTCATTAACGCAATGGGGGCCCGTCATCACTAAAGCGTATCTGCATGGCATGCGCATTGCGATGCAAATGCTGGCAAATCATCAGGTCGGCATAGACGTCAGCGATGAAACCTGGCCAGGCGTCTGTTACTGGCCCTACGAAAGTCATTATCTCTATTTTCTTCGCGTGCCTGAAGGTATTCAGGTTATCGCGGTTATTCACCAGTCGCGTCTGCCAAAAGCGGTGAAAAAGCGCCAACCCTGACCGCATCAGGAGGGCAAAAAAAACCGGTCGCACAGGCAACCGGCTTACACTTCTTTTTTCTGAACCCAATCAGAAGCGCAGTGAAGCGCCGACGTACGGGCCATCGACCAGCACGTTATCTTTACGGCCGCCTTTATTGTTCAGCTCGATATACTGATAACCCACGCGCAGGTTAACCAGGGAGATTGGGGTGAAGCTCAGGCCGCCAGCGGCTTCCTGATAGCTGTCGAGATGGTCGGTCAGACCTTCCGGCGCGTAGTAGTATTCGCCGTACAGGCCCCACATATTGTTGAAGCTGTACTGCGCGCCGCCGCCCAGCGCCACGGCAAAGCCATCTTTACCATCTTCCGGATGGGTGAAAATGGTCTTAGCGGTCGGTGCCAGACGCAGCCCGCCGATATCGACGTTGTAACCCAGTCCCAGACCGTAAGTGCTGCCGTCGTGATCGCTGCGCAGCCAGTTGCCTTTAAGGAACAGGCCCGGCGAAGTGGTGCCCAGACCAACGTTCAGATTAGTGTTGTGCTCGCCTACATCTACGCTGCCTTCGATAGCCTGCGCCGCGCCGCTCAGCAGCACCAGACCCAATGCGCTCCCGGTAACAAGTTGCTTAAACATGATTCCACTCCGTGAAAGGACAATAATTTCGGCGCAAAGGTTAACAGCCTGAAATCCTCTGACAACTCTATTTGGCAACCTTTACGTAAACAGACATGTCGTCAGCGCGCGATTGCTCTTCAGACTCCCCACATCAGCTGGCCGATAAGCGGTGCCAGCACCACCGTCACTACGCCGGAAAGCATCATTACCAGACTGGCGACGACGCCCTCCTGCTCGCCGAGCTGATAAGCGCGCGCCGTCCCCGCGCCGTGTGACGCCGCGCCGAGACCCGCCCCTTTCGCCACGCCCTGGCGGATGGCGATACGCAGGAACAGGACGTCTCCTACCGCCATGCCGAACACGCCGGTAATAACGACAAACAGCGCCACCAGATCCGGCTGGCCGCCGATGGGCTTCGCGGCCGCCAGCGCGAACGGCGTGGTAATGGAGCGCACTGCCAGGCTGCGCTGGATCGACTCAGGCAGCGTCAGCAGCCGCGCCAGCCATACCGAGCTGCACACCGCGACCAGCGTAGCGGTCAGCACTCCCGCGCTCAGCGAGAGCCAGTGGCGTCGAATAATTGCCATGTTTTCATACACCGGCACAGCAAAGGCCAGCGTCGCCGGGCCAAGCAGCCAGAGCAGCCAGTGGCTTTCGGCAATATAGTCCTGCCAGGAGACGTGCGTAATAAGCAGCAGCCCGACCAGCAGCAAGGGCGTCGCCACCAGCGGCATCAGCAGCAGCGTGCGCCAGCGGCGATAGAGGCGTTTATTGAGAAAGTAGATCAGCAGCGTGACCGCCAGGCAAAGCAGGCTGAGGATAACATCACGCATCGCGTTGCTGCCTGCGCGCCGCGCGCGCCACTTCATAGCGATAGAGACGATCGACCACCAGCGCGGTGGAAGCCAGCACCAGCAGAGTGCTCAGCGCAATTACCACGCAGATGCGCCAGCCATCGACGCGCAGCAGATCGCCGTAGTTCACTACCGCCACTACCGCCGGAATAAAAAACAGCAGCATCTCCGCCAGCAGCCAGCGCGAACCCGCTTTCACCCAGCGCAGCGGCAGCACGCGCGTGACGATCAGCGCCAGCAGCAGCAGCATGCCGACGATATTGGCGGGCAGCGGCAGGTGCAGCCAGCTCACCAGGCGATCGCAGGCGATAAACATGCCCACATACAGCAGCAGCTGTAGCGGCAACCAGAGTCGTTGCAGCCTGCCCGTTCTTTGCGGGCTGAGCGCTAACGCCATTTTCTTCTCTCCTCTAATGCAATCCGGCGCTTAGTATAAATCCGCAACAGAAGGTGAAAAAAATGAATTAAAATCATTCCAGCCATGCCAAAAGGGAATAGTTATGGACGTTCGCGCTTTACGCTACTTCACCGAGGTGGTGCGCCAGCAGAGCTTTACCCGCGCCGCCGAGAAGCTCTACGTTACGCAGCCCACCATCAGCAAAATGCTGCGCCAGCTGGAGGAGGAGCTGGGCTGCACGCTGCTGCTGCGCGACGGCCGCAAGCTGCACCTTACCGACAGCGGTCAGGCGGTCTACCAGCGCGGCCTGGCGATTTTGCAGGAGTTCCATCAGCTGGAGGCGGAGATCGGCGATATTAACCAGCTAAAAACCGGCGAGCTGCGCCTCGGCATTCCGCCGATGGTCGGTATGCAGATCGCCGGGTCGATCTCGGCGTTTCGCCGCCGCTATCCCGGCGTAGAGCTGAAAATTTCTGAGTTTGGTGGCCTGACGGTGCAGCAGGCGGTGCTGGCGGGCAGTCTGGATATCGCGCTTACCGCCCTGCCGGTCGATCCCGATTTGCCGCTTAATACGCTACCGCTGATGCATCATCCCCTCTGCGTGCTGGTGCCGCGCCAGCCCGCCTGGCTCAACCGCAGCCATATCGGGCTGGCGGAGCTGGCGGCGCATCCGCTGCTGATCTTCAACGAAGAGTTTTCCCTGAACCGTCAGCTGATGAAGGCGTTTCAGCGGCTGGGCGTCACGCCGCATATCGCGGTGCGCAGCGGACAGTGGGATTTTCTTGCGGCGATGGTGCAGGCGGAGATGGGACTGGCGATTCTGCCGGAGCCGATCTGTCAGCGGCTGGATAAGCAGTCGCTGCTGTGGCTGCCGCTGGAGTCGGATCTGAAGTGGAGTCTGGGATTGATCTGGCGGGAGGGAAGCTATTTGTCGCGCAGCGCGCAGGCCTGGATCGCCTGCTGTCGCGAACACTGGCCGGATGAAGCGCCGCGCCTGTCAGTTTAGGCGCGGCGCGCGGCTTACTCTTCTTTTTCGATCAGCAGCGCTTCCAGCAGGTCGAGATCGCGCAGCAGCCGCTGCATGCTCTCACTGGAAATCTGCTGCGTCGCGCGCAGATGATAGACCTCGGCGCGTTCGGCGCGCAGCGCGGTCAGACGGAAGCGACGCTCCAGATTTTCGGCGAACAGCGCCTGCTCCAGATCGCTCTTGCCGTCAGCGCGGCGGCGCAGGTTGCCGATCACGCGCAGGCTTACCTCTTTAAGCAGCTCGGGATCGATGTTCTCTTCGGTGTCGTTCTCCAGCCGCGCTTCCATTTTATGCAGGCTTTCGATCGCCACGCTCGCCATTACCGCGCGGGCGTTTTGCAGCTCGCGACGATGCCCGGATTTATCGATGCCGTCCACGCCGCGCAGCAGCAGCGGCAGCACCACCACGCCTACCAGCAGCGAGAACAGGATCACGCCGGTGGCGATAAACACCAGCTCATAGCGCGCCGGAAATGGCTGGCCGTTAGTGAGAAACAGCGGAATAGAGAGCACGCCCGCCAGCGTAATCGCGCCGCGCACGCCGGCGAAAGAGGCGATAAGCAGCTCGCGCAGCGAGTAGTTGGCGAACTCCATCGGCTTTTTCTTCAGCACGCGCTTGCTGAGACGCTGCATAATCCAGAGCCAGCCGAAACGCACCACCATCAGCGCGCCGTAGACCAGGATAATGTCGGTAAACAGCATCCAGAGTTCGACGTTGGGATCGGCGTTAGCAGCGTCAATAGAGGTGCCGATAATGTCCGGCAGCTGCAGGCCGAGCATCAGGAACACCATGCCGTTAAAGACGAACTCCAGCATCTGCCAGACGCTGTTGGCGCGCAGGCGCATCGCCAGCGGTGCCTGACGGATAATGCCGGAGCGGGTGATCGTCATGCCCGCCGCGACCGCCGCCAGAATGCCGGAGACGCCGAGGTGTTCGGCAATAAGATAAGAGGCGAACGGTAGCAGCAGCAGCAACACGGTTTGCGTCGCCGGATCGTCGCCGCTCCAGCGGCTCAGCAGACGTAGCGATTTCCCATAGAGCCAGCACACCGCAACGCCCGCAATCAGGCCGCCCACCGCCACCTTGAGAAACTCAATACTCGCGCCGCCCCAGGTAAACACCATGGTGCCCATCGCGACCGCAACGGCAAACTTCAGCGAAACCAGGCCGGAGGCGTCGTTCATCAGCGCTTCGCCCTGCACGATCGACATGATTTTTTTCGGGATGCGCCCCTCGCCGACAATGCCGGAGAGCGCCACGGCGTCTGTGGGTGACAGGACGGCTGCCAGCGCGAAGGCGGGGATCAGCGGGATACCCGGCACCGTCCAGTAGATCAGGTAGCCGATGCCGACCACGGTAATCAGCACCAGCACCAGCGCCAGACCGATAATTTCCCGGCCATGATGCAGAAATTCGCTGATCGGCGTCTTCCAGCCGTCGGCAAACAGCAGCGGCGGAATAAACAGCACAAGGAAAAGTTCAGGGTCGAAATCGACATGCAGGCCGAAGGTCGGCCAGGCAAGCAGTGCCCCGGCGAGAATTTGCACCAGCGGCAGCGGGATCTGGAACGGCAATATGCGCGCGGCCACCCCCGAAAGCGATACCACCAGCGTCATGATGAGAATAGTAAAAAAGATTTCCATGCTTTCCTTAGGCGAATCGTAAAGTCATAAAAAATGTTGTGAACGCTAAAGTGTAAAGCAAAGTGCGCAGAGAATAACAAGTCACGCGTGCGGCGCGGCAGAAATTCAGGAAAAAGTTCCGGACGAGACGGCGCTCGTCCGGTTTTACAGTCAGATCGCCCAGCCGCCAGCGTAAAAAATTACCAGCGCGGCGGCAATCACAACGGTGCCGAGGTTCAGCTTGCGCCACTCTCCGGCGAACAGACGGCCCACTACCAGCGTGGCGAAACCGAGCATGATGCCGGTGACGATATTGCAGGTCAGCACGATAAATACCGCGGTCAGCAGCCCGGCCATCGCATCAACGAAGTCGGCGAAGTCGATTTTCGCCACGTTGCTGAGCATCAGCAGGCCGACATACATCAGCGCAGGCGCGGTCGCATAGGCGGGTACCAGCCAGGCCAGCGGCGACATAAACAGAATCAGCAGAAACAGCAGACCCACCACAATCGCCGTCAGTCCGGTTTTGCCGCCTGCCGCGGTGCCGGCTGCGGATTCGATATAGACCGCCGCTGGCGATGCGCCGACCAGACCGGCAAAGAGGCTGCTGACAGAGTCTGTGGTCAGCGCGCGTCCGCCGTTAATGATCTGCCCCTTCTCATCCAGCAGGTTCGCCTGTCCGGCAACCGCGCGGATGGTGCCGGTGGCGTCAAACACCGCCGTCATAACCAGCGCCAGCACGCTCGGCAGCACCATTGGCTGTAGCGCGCCCATAATATCGAGGCTGAAGAGCAGCGACTGGCCCTGGCTGTCGCGCAGGCTGGGCAAGGCGAACAGACCCTGGAATTTTACCGCGGGATCGAAGATCAGGCCGAGAATCGAAATAGCGATAATGGTCAGCAGGATGCCACCCGGCACCCGACGCTTTTCTAGCCCGAAAATCGCCGCCAGACCCAGCAGTGACATCATCACCGGGAAGGAGGTGAAGTGGCCCAGCGCCACCGGCATGCCGGGCGCAGGATTCTTCACCACCAGCCCGATGCCGTCAGCGGCGATCAGCAGCAGAAACAGGCCGATCCCCACGCCGGTACCGTGGGCCACGCCCATCGGAAGATTACGCAGAATCCAGGCGCGGATGCCGGTTACAGAGATCAGGGTGAACAGCAGCCCCATCAGGAAGACCGCGCCGAGCGCCACCGGCACGCTGATGTGCTGGCCGAGCACCAGGCTGAATGCGGTAAAGGCGGTCAGCGAGATGGCGCAGCCAATCGCCAGTGGCAGGTTGGCCCACAGCCCCATGACGATAGAGCCGACGCTGGCGACCAGGCAGGTGGCGACAAAAACAGCGGTGGGTGAAAAGCCCGCCTTGCCCAGCATGCCCGGCACCACAATCACCGAGTAGACCATCGCCAGGAAGGTGGTGAGTCCCGCCAGGATTTCCTGCCGGATGCTGCTGCCGCGTGCAGAAACAGAGAACCAGGCGTCCAGCTTGCCAGCGGACGAGCGTGATTCGTATGACATAGTTGAGCCTCAAGAAATTTTTGGTGTGTAAAAAGCCCTGCGTCGTTGCCCGCAAAATCCCTGGTTGTCACCCTGGCGCAATAGCGTCAAAGGCGGCAGGCAAACGTTTACTTCGCGGCGAATAACTGTCCGCTATGCGGCCAGATAAAAAGGCAGGGGATTATCCGGCGTTTGGCAGCCGATTTTCAACCGCTTCCTTGTCTTAATTCAGGATAAAGCAGAGCGCTTGCGGCGGTTTCCGAAGGCGTGTGCGACAGCGGCATCCAGGCAGACGCCGCGCTACGTTTTGATATTTTGACGTTTTACACTGCTCAACTGCCTGGCAGCACCTCGCCGCCCTGCTGGATGGCGCGCTGCCAGGCGGCGCGCTGCTGAACGGTGGTCAGCCATGCTGCCGTGGCGGGCATATCGGCCAGGCCGCCGCGCGACTGCATCGCCAGCAGCGGAAAACTCATCTGGATATCAGCAATGCTGAAGCGCTTGCCGGCAAACCAGGGGTGAGCAGCCAGATGCTGCTCAATCATCTGGCGATGCGGCACCAGCTGCTTATCCAGCCAGGCTTTCTGCATGCCTTTGCCCAGCGCCGCGCCCGCCGGACGCAGCAGCCAGGGCACCGGCGCCTGCCCCAGGCGGCCGAATACCAGCTTCATCAGCAGCAGCGGCATCAGCGAGCCTTCGGCGTAGTGCAGCCAGTAGTTCGCCTGAAGACGCGCCGGCTCATCGGCGGGCGCCAGCCGCTGCTCGCTGTCATATTTGCCTTCCAGATAAGAGAGAATGGCGCCCGATTCGGCAATCACCTGATTACCGTCGGTAATCACCGGCGACTTGCCCAGCGGATGCACTTTTTTCAGGGCTTCCGGCGCCAGCATTGATGCCTCGCGCTGATAGCGTTTGATTTGGTAAGGCACTTCCAGCTCTTCCAGCAGCCACAGCACGCGGTGCGAGCGCGACCGCTCAAGATGATGGACGGTAATCATAGAGCACTCCTGTTATGCGTCTCAGGCAAGTATAGCTTCCCGCATCTTTAGCGCGGCGGCTCGCCTTTATCATCCTGTTCGGGGTCAAGCAGCACCGCGCCAGAGCCCTGCTGTGCCAGCCGGTCGCCGGGATTGCGAAGTGGGCAGTCGCGCATCGACAAACAGCCGCAACCGATACAGCCGTCGAGATCGTTGCGCAGGCGCGTCAGGGTTTCGATGCGCTTATCCAGCTCTTCACGCCAGTGCTGCGTCAGGGCGTCCCACTCCTGCGTCGACATACGCTTGTTGGCGGGAATATGCATCAGGCTGTCGCTGACCGTCGCGAGCGGTATGCCGATGCGTTGAGCAACCTTGATAATGGCGACGCGCCGCAGTACGTCACGGCTGTAACGCCGCTGGTTGCCGCCGTTGCGCGTGCTGGAAATCAGCCCTTTGCTCTCATAGAAATGCAGCGCGGAAACCGCCACGCCGCTACGGCGCGCGACTTCGCCCGGCGTTAAAACCGGTTTCGGGTAGTTGCGATCTTTTTTCATCTGGCTCTTTACCTCAAGTTAACTTGAGGAATTATACTCGCCTCCGTCAAATAACGAATCCCTCAGGACTAAAGGACGAGATTATGATGCAAGAAGAGATCATTCACTCCCTGACGCACTGGATCGATCAAAACCTGGATAAGACGCTGTCGATCGATGAAGTGGCGGCCAAATCAGGTTATTCAAAGTGGCACCTGCAGCGTATGTTCCGTACCGTGACGAAACAGACGCTGGGTGGCTACATCCGCGAACGTCGCCTGACGCTGGCGGCGGAAGCGCTGCGCCAGACGCAACGCCCGGTATTTGATATTGCGATGCAGTATGGCTATGACTCGCAGCAGACCTTTTCCCGCGTGTTCCGCCGTCAGTTTTCACAAACTCCGACCGCCTATCGCCACTTTATGCGTCGTCAGGCGCTCCAGCGTCCGCGCAGGTTGAGTTTTGACTGTAGCGAACCTGCAAGTTTTACCCAGCGCACCACCGGCGAATGCTGCCCGATTCGCTAAGTCACAGGCGCCCTTAACGGGCGCAACTTGCCGCTTTTCCCGCTTTACGCCCCCGGTTTTCTTTTCGACGTTTCGATAAAAAATTCTCTACCATACCAGGTACAAATTTTGTTCATAAATTCAAATGCAGTGGTATAATGTGACTCAGGTCACACATTACACTCTTTTTGACGACGGAAAGCCTTTCCCTGACCTCGCTTTTCGTCGCCGGTGATGTCCAGTAACTGTCAGGGATAATCACTTAGATTCAGAGGCTTAAGTCGATGGCGACGATAACCACCAGCTTGATTGTCATGCGTTGGGAACTGCTCAGCGCAGTTATGATGTTTTTTGCCAGCACCCTTAAAATCAAATTCCGCCAGAGCAGCCATCATGTGATGGCGTTTATGTGCGGCGGCATCGGTCTCGGTATGACCTGCTGGTTTGTTATGGGTCTGCTGGGCATCTCGCTGAGCATGGAAAACGTGCATCACATTATGCTGGTTACCAAAGACACCTTTATCCAGGTAATGAGCCAGACGCCGCCCGACTGGCCGATGCCTTAATGACCAGCCAATAAAAAACCCCGCGAAGCGGGGTTTTTTATTTTGCTGTGTGACTCAAACTTTCTTCAACAGCGCAGGAATATTAACGTCCTGCACCGAAACGCCCGGTCTCTGCGTGCCGCGGCGATCCTGAATCCACATATCTCCCATCATCTGATTAAGCCCGCGATCCAGCCCCGTCACCAGACCTGCGCCCGGCGTAAAGGTCAGTTCGCCGAAATAGATGCGGCCCTCATGGATATACCAGTCAACGCGCACATAGTCGAAATCGCTCGCCAGCTTCTTACTCAGATCGAGCGCGTGCTGCAGCGACTCGGCGATTTTCGTCACGTCGAGGCCGGTGTCGCGAATCTTGTGAAAGGCTTCGGTCAGATTGTTGACGTAGAAGTTCATCGACAGCTGCGGCTGGCAGCGGTTGTAGATTACCTGCAGCACATATTCAAAGCGGCCGTCGCGCTTGTTGAACATATGAAACTTGTAGTCGATAGGCGCCGTTTTGCCGTCGCCGATATACTGCTCGACCAGAATGCGCGGCTTGATATAGCGATAGTGGATCTCGCGCGCCTCGTTGGCGAAGTCGGTCTTCAGCCACTTATAGCAGCTGTTGATAATCTGCTGTTTGCGCAGCGCGTCTGGCTCTTCCAGCAGAATCTCTACCATGTTGGAGGCGTGATTCGGCTTGATCACCGTACCCTTCCAGCATTGCAGGCTATTCAGCGACGCCGGGTCAGTGGTCTCGTGCACCAGCGGAATCAGGTATTCGTTGCCAATCTTTTCGGCGATATAGTCGCGCACCGAATATTTGTCTGAGAGGCGGCCATAGATCTGATAGTCGCCGTAGACGAATTTGCGATACAGCACCTTTTCGTTAAAGACTTTGGGCTGGCGCAAATTAGGCAATTTTTTGAACTTATGGAAGTAGTAAATGCGGTCCTGGTAAGCCCAGGGCATCTTCTTAATGAAGTACTGCACACTTCTTCTGAGTTCATCTTTCAACTTAAACATATCTGACCTCATTTGTAGGTTTTGTAGTTGAGTGAGGAAACTTGAATTCTTTGAATGACGCCGTTTTTGAAGAAGTAATTCATTACGGTAAGGGACAAGAGTTCCGACACGAAGACGCTCCAGGCGGCGCCCATAATGCCGTAGCCCTGAATCAGCCACCACGAAAGCGGCAGGCTGATTACCATCAGGCAGATGATTTTCTTCAACAGATAGTTGAAACCACCCTCTTTCACCATGTAGCGATAGGCTACTGTGCCCATGGCGGAGAAGCAGGTCGCCATTGACAGCAACGTAATGAGACTTCCTGACTGTGTGTACTCTGAACCGTACAAAGCGATGATGATTTTTTCGCCGAACAGCGCGATAACCAGCAACATCATCAGTGAAACTCCCATGACATAGCCATTAAGCCGCGCTGCCAGCTTAATGGCCACTTCGCCGCGTTCCCTGAAAATTTCAGTGAAGCATGAAGTTATGAGCGCCACGGGGATAAAAATCCACGAAGCCGCGATAGTGTTGGCCGCCGCAAACAGCCCAAGATCGCTTGCCGAAGCGATGCCGGCTAAAAACATCTGCGCGGCTTTAACCTGTACTGAAATAAAAATGCTGGAGATCGCCAGCGGCAGACCGGCATACATCAGATAGCGCAAATAGGCGCTGCGTTTTTCCTGCGGCGGCGCGACATCCTGAGTTTCGCGGTAGAAGTTGTAGCGCTTGATAACGTAAGGCACCAGCGTTACGGCCACGATAGAGAGCGTCAGCCATGCCGGATTAAGGCGCAGCCAGGCGATAGTGAAGCTGATGCCGAAGCTCAACAGCATGCCGAGCGAGTTCGCCACGGTATTTAGTCGGGAAGCGAGACGCGCGTTGTTGTAAACGCTGAAGGTGTCCTGGGTAACGAATACGGAGGCGACGAACGACGCCAGCGTGAAAGCGAGGAAATTTTGCGGCATGGTGAACCACACCCAGGCCAGCACAGGTACTGCGGTGAGAAGCAGTAAAATCATGCGCAGAGTACGCGCCACGTTCATCAGACGCAGCCCTTTCGGCGCGCTTTTACTGATCCGCTTAAACAAGATAGTCTCGGTACCGAAGATGGCGACGGTCTGGACCATAGAAAATAAAGAGGTTGAAAACGCCATCTGGCCGAATACGGTTGGCCCGAATGATTTCGCCACGTAGGAGGTCACAAATATGACGCCAAAAACCGAGACGATCTTCTCAGACATCATCCAGGCGGCATTAGACATTACGCTTAATTTCATTGACTCATCCTTTGCATTACTTACTTCAACCGCTTCGGTACAACATCCCTGTAACGAATTAACAAGCGCTCAGTGGGCCTGGCGTTATTTAAAGATTTCAAACCAGGCTGGTCCGAAAAATGAGAATCAGAACACGATTCGGTGAATATTTTCAGGATAATTCTGATTAAATTTGGCTCAGAACGGTTAATCTGGAATCGATTTCACGCGGAAAACAGACCCCATTCTCAAGCCATTTCCCTGCGAATTTAGCAAGCACGTTATGCTAAATATCAAATGTACGTAGAAATTTTTCGTATTTGGGATGGGAAGAATCTATAACAAAAAACCCTGACCAGGAAGGTGCGCCCATCCGATAAGAATAAAATAAGATTTATCCCATGATGATATTTATTCTAAATATCTTAATTTAACCCACGCAATTCTAATCGCGCACTTTAATACTGCATTAATAGATTATTTACAGTGCCAGATATTAATACAGTACATCTCATCCATTAATCGATAAGAAAGGTAAGAGCATTTATGAGAAAGTCACGATATAGCGAAGAGCAAATCACAAATGCCATTAAAGCTTCTGAATCAGGGGTTAAAGTCAGGGAGATTTGTGACGAGCTGGGGATCTCTGAGGCCACCTTCTATAGCTGGAAAAAGAAATTTTCCGGCCTTTCCTCAGAGGAAGGAAGAAGAATCAAAGAGTTAGAAGACAAATTACAGACACTTACCCGTGAGCTGCAAACGCTCAACTCAGATAAGGAGATGCTGCAAAGCGTACTGAAGAACTTCTTTACCACTAATGAAAAGCGCCAGGCGGTCAACTTTTTGCAGAGCACTTTCGACATCGGCACGCGCCGCAGCTGCCGCCTGCTCGATATTAGCCGCAGCGTTTACCACTACCCGTCAGGATCGGAAAATCGATAAAACCAATAATACTGCCCTAAACTGACTTAGCGCTGAGATTGTTCTTACCAGAAGAGATGATGACACTTTAAGATACCATTCGTGGCTTTAATTTTCGTTCCATGCATTCCTGATGGGTTTGCCAACGGATCGATTTTCATTTTTTGCGGTAATATTGATAAGCACCAGCAAAAGTCTCGCGTTTCTCGCTACTTCTCCTCTCGCCCAATCTCATTTCGATGAGATTGGTGCTTCTCATTTTTCATCAGGCTCGTTAATGCCCGGCGCTAAAATTTTGTCGCTCCATTAAGCCGCGCTAAACAGCCCTACAAAATCACGCTTCGGTTACTACAAGAAATGGTGGCACTAAGTTTGCGTCCAGCGAAGAGTATGTTGTCATCCATAAATAAGCGAACCGGAAAAAAAGATGCCAGGAATTTTCCTGGCGGAATGGTTTATCAATGCTTATCGCTTTCCTTATTTCGGGTTAATCACATATAAGATAAATCACTTTAAAGATCGCCCCGGCTAAAGTTTCGTAATTTCCTTTACTGGGAATTATTCTTAATAGCCTGACCGTTTCTGGAAAAAATGGTGGTTTATCAGACGACATTCTCAGGGCCAAACGCCAATAAAAACGCAGCGGCAGGCAATAAATATGCAGTAAAGTGGCGAATTACTCGCCACTCACAATGCCTTAATGCTTCGTTAAGGTGGAATATAAGCCGTCAAAGAGAAGAATTGCCGCCGGGCAAAGCCGTTAAACGCTCACCTGCAGGCGAAAAAAATGAGATCTCGATCGCTTTTTATAGCGCTTCACCGTTCGGCTTTAGCCAATAAATAGCTAAAGAGCGGCAAAATTTGCCGCTCCGCTCTGCGCATTATTCCTAAAACTGTGTGAAATCAGCGGGTCAGCACATATTAAATTGCGCGACAGGGTGCCGATTAATGCTCAATTGACGTCAGCAACGGTTCCGGCTTAATACGCATCGCCCAAAGTACGCCGAGGATCAGGCAGAAAATGCCTGTCAGCGTCAGCAGCGGCGGCCAGCTTTGTCGCCAGAGAAAAGTCCACAGCAGGCCTGACAGCGTTTCGAATACGATAAGCGGGCCCATAAATACCGTGGGTAGCCGCTGGCTGGCGGCATTCCAGCAGAGCGTGCCCAGCCAGGAGCAGAGCAGCCCAATCACCAGCATCAGCGGCAGAAAGAGCTGCGGCTGCGGGCCAAACGGCAGCGCGAAGGATGGGCTATGCCACGCCAGCTGCGCGCTTACCCCCGCATACATAACCAGCGCCAGCGGCAGCGTCACAATCCCCTGCGCCGTCGCCCAGGTGGCTGGTTTATGCTGCGGATGGGTGCGCAGCCAGCGCGCGTTGCGCAGCGGATACCAGGTCCAGCACACCACTGCCAGCACCGCCAGCGCAATGCCGCTCAGGTAGCGCATCATATCCCAGCCGCCGCTCTGCCCGCGCAGCTCGGCAATATTTACGCACACCAGACCTGCGCCGATCGCCAGCAGCGCAGGCGTCAGCCGACGCCAGGCCAGGCGTCCTTCAAGATGGCCGTAACAGAGGTTGGCGGTGATCGCCATTACCACCGGCAGCGTGCCGATAATCATGGTGGATACCGGCGCGCCGGTGCGCTGAATCGCGCTGGCGAGAAAGGTGTAATAAAGAAGGTTGCCCACCAGCGAAAGCTTTAGCGCCTCCCGCCAGTCGGCAGAGAGCAGCTTACGCAGACGGTGGCGATCGAGCCAGGCCAGCGGCAGCGCAATCAGGCCAAACGCGACATAGCGTCCGGCAGACTGGAGCGCGCCCGGATAGTCCGGCACCAGCAGCGGCCCGACGAAAATCAGTCCCCACATCAGCCCTGCGGCAAGGGCAAACAACACGCCAGCTAACATCGTCTCTTCCTTTATTAAAGTGCATAAGGAAGTGTGGCGGAAAAAGCGGGGAAAAATCTTGTAGCAGATTGCGGTTCGCCCTAAGCGCCACGCACCTGTTTCTGATAGCGCACCGGCGTAATGCCGTAACGCTGAGCGAAGGCGCGGGTCAGATGCGCCTGGTCGCTCAGGCCGACACTCGCCGCCACGCTGGCCGCCGACAGGCCGCGCGCCAGCAGCTGCTTGGCCTCGTATAACCGATACGCCATCAGCATCTGATGCGGCGTAACGTGAAAATGCGCGCGGAAAGCGCGCAGAAAATGCCACGGCGAGAGCGAGGCCAGCGCCGCCAGCTCCTCCAGCCTGACCGGCTCGGCAAGATTGTCGCGCAGGTAATCGCGTACCTGGTCGAAGCGGTGCCCTTTCTCTTCCTTGCCTCTTTCCGCCATACGCGCCAGCGGCCGCAGCTGCGCCAGCACATCGGCTAACAGGCTTTGCCGCGCCAGCGGGCTATCGGCCTGCCACAGCGCCGCCAGCGTTCGCGATAGCGGCAGCGCCAGCCGCGAGTCGGTGCGCAGCGCTTCGCTAAACCACCAGCCGCCATCGCCGGTGAGCTGCCTCATGTCGTCCGGCTGGATATAGATCATCTGATAACGCCAGCCCTCTTCGCAGGCCGACTCGCCGGTGTGCAGCTCATCCGGATTCATCATCACCAGCGAATGGGTCGGCGCAGTGTACTGTGCGCCGCGATAGCGGAACCGCTGCGCGCCCGACTCGATGGTGCCGATGCCGAAGGCTTCGTGCGTATGCGGCTCGAAGGCATAGCGGGAGATATGCGCCTGATAAAGCTCTACGCCAGGCAGCTCGTCAAACTGGCGAAACTGCGCGCGATCTTTTTCGCAGGGAAAAACAGCCGGAACGCCCTCCACCTCGATCTCCTCGTTAATCAGACAGGCTTTCAGCATGCCAGCGATGGCTGGCGGATTGCAAAACAGTTTTGCCATTTCGCCGCGGCGCGGTGAAACTGAAGCGCAGAACAGAAAAGGAGAAAGCGATGACTCAGCGAGTTGTTGTGGTAGTGGATATGCAAAACGGCGTTTTCGCGACGCCGCGCTTCGATCGGGCCTGATGCGCGGCGCGGATCAATCAGCTGACCGCAGCGGCTGACAGCACTCTCTTTATTACGCACCGCGAAGGCGAGATGCAACCCGGCACGCAGGCGTTTGAACTGCTGCCGGAGCTGCATCAGCCTGCCGGTAGTTTTTACGTCACTAAAACCGCCTGCGACAGCTTCTGGCAAACCGAACTGGCCGCCACGCTGGCGCAGCTGAAAGCCGACGCCTTCGTTATTTGCGGCTGCGCGACCGATTACTGCGTCGACACCACGGTTAAGGTCGGTGCAGGTCTGGGCTATCGCATTACCGTCGCCGCCGATGCGCATACCACGGCGAATCGCACCTGGGTCAGCGCGGAGCAGCTGATTGGGCAGCATAACGAGGTCTGGGCTGGTCTGTCGCTGCCGGGCAATGTGCCGCAGGTGCTCACTACGGCGGAGATAGTGTCAGGCTGGAGTTCTTAGCCGCCTGAACAGAAGACGAAAAAAAGCCCCGCCTGAGCGGGGCCTGAGAGACAGTGCCGACCCAAAGAGGATCAGAACGGAATATCGTCGTCGAAGTCCATCGGCGGTTCGTTGTTGTTGCTCGCCGGGGCGCTCTGCGGCTGAGGACGCGACTGCGCGCCGCCGCTGAACTGATTGCCGCCCTGCGGCTGCTGCGGCTGACCCCAGCCGTTGTTGTTGCCACCGCTCTGACCGCCGCCCATCGGCGCGCCACCAGCGCCAGCGCCCTGCTGACGACCGCCCAGCATCTGCATGGTGCCGCCGACGTTAACCACGACTTCCGTGGTATAGCGATCCTGGCCGCCCTGGTCCTGCCATTTACGGGTGCGCAGCTGGCCTTCGATATAAACCTGAGAACCTTTACGCAGATATTCGCCAGCGACTTCCGCCAGCTTGCCGAACAGCACAACGCGGTGCCACTCGGTGATCTCTTTGTTTTCACCGGTCTGCTTGTCACGCCAGCTTTCCGACGTGGCCAGCGTAATGTTGGCAACCGCGCCACCATTCGGCATGTAGCGCACTTCCGGATCCTGACCCAGATTCCCGACAAGAATCACTTTATTTACGCCACGACTGGCCATGTTGCTCTCTCCCGATGAGTTAATGCTAAGAGTCTAAACGATCAATTCTATCACGTCCTGCTATGCGATTCCCACTTTCGAGCCGGCTCGCAGAAGCGCTCATTTTACACCCAAAATGCAAAAAATACTGGATATTTAATCAGTCTATTTTTTGTGCCATAATACCCTGTTTACGCTAATCGTGTCCGTAAGGGTACGGGGCGTGCTGCTCAATCCGGGAAAGGTGAATGGATAAGATCGAAGTTCGTGGTGCCCGCACCCATAATTTGAAAAACATCAACCTGATCATCCCTCGCGACAAACTCATAGTGGTCACCGGCCTGTCAGGCTCCGGCAAGTCCTCTCTGGCGTTTGATACGCTCTATGCGGAAGGTCAGCGCCGCTACGTAGAGTCGCTCTCTGCCTACGCGCGTCAGTTTCTTTCTCTGATGGAGAAGCCGGACGTCGACCATATTGAAGGTCTGTCGCCCGCTATCTCTATCGAGCAGAAATCCACTTCACACAACCCGCGTTCTACGGTCGGTACCATCACCGAGATCCACGACTATCTGCGTCTGCTGTTCGCCCGCGTCGGCGAGCCGCGCTGTCCGGATCATGACGTGCCGCTGGCGGCGCAGACCGTAAGCCAGATGGTGGACAACGTGCTGGCCCAGGAAGAGGGTCGTCGCCTGATGCTGCTGGCGCCAGTAGTGAAAGACCGTAAGGGCGAACATACCAAAACGCTGGAAAACCTGGCGGCGCAGGGCTATATCCGCGCGCGTATCGACGGCGAAGTGTGCGATCTTTCCGATCCGCCGAAGCTGGAGCTGCAGAAAAAGCACACTATTGAAGTCGTGATCGATCGCTTCAAAGTCCGCGAAGATCTGGCGACCCGTCTCGCTGAATCCTTTGAAACCGCGCTGGATCTCTCCGGCGGGACGGCGATCGTCGCCGATATGGATGACGCGAACGCGGAAGAACTGCTCTTCTCCGCCAACTTTGCCTGCCCGATCTGCGGCTACAGCATGCGCGAACTGGAGCCGCGTCTCTTTTCGTTCAATAACCCGGCTGGTGCCTGCCCTACCTGCGACGGCCTCGGCGTACAGCAATATTTCGATCCCGATCGCGTCGTGCAAAACGGCGAACTCTCTCTGGCTGGCGGCGCGATCCGCGGCTGGGATCGCCGTAATTTCTATTACTTCCAGATGCTGCGTTCGCTGGCCGAGCACCTCGATTTTGACGTCGAAGCGCCGTTCAATACCCTGAGCGATAAAGCGCGCCAGGTGATCCTCTACGGCTCCGGCAAAGAGAACATTGAGTTTAAGTACATCAACGATCGCGGCGACACCTCCGTACGCCGCCATCCGTTTGAAGGCGTGCTGCACAATATGGAACGTCGCTATAAAGAGACGGAATCCACGGCGGTACGCGAGGATCTGGCGAAATTTATCAGCAATCGCGCCTGTGCCACCTGTGACGGCACCCGTCTGCGTCGCGAAGCGCGTCATGTTTTTGTCGAGAACACCAATCTGCCGACCATCTCAGATATGAGCATCGGCCACGCGATGGATTTCTTCCGCAACCTCAAGCTGAGCGGCCAGCGCGCCAAAATCGCTGAAAAGGTGCTGAAGGAGATCGGCGATCGCCTGAGCTTCCTGGTCAACGTCGGCCTGAACTATTTGTCGATGTCACGCTCCGCAGAGACCCTTTCCGGCGGCGAAGCGCAGCGTATCCGTCTGGCGAGCCAGATCGGCGCGGGCCTGGTGGGCGTGATGTATGTGCTGGATGAGCCCTCTATCGGCCTGCACCAGCGCGACAACGAGCGTCTGCTCAGCACGCTGATCCATCTGCGCGATCTCGGCAACACCGTGATTGTGGTCGAACATGACGAAGACGCTATCCGCGCAGCCGACCATGTGATCGATATCGGTCCCGGCGCGGGCGTACACGGCGGCCAGATCGTGGCGGAAGGTACGGTTAACGAGATCATGGCGGTGGAAGAGTCGCTGACCGGCCAGTTCCTCAGCGGCAAGCGGGAAATTGCGGTGCCGAAGGAGCGCGTGAAAGGCGATCCGACGAAGACGCTGAAGCTAAGCGGCGCGCGCGGCAATAACCTTAAAGACGTGACGCTGACGCTGCCGGTCGGTCTGTTTACCTGTATCACCGGCGTCTCCGGCTCAGGTAAATCGACGCTGATTAACGATACGCTGTTCCCGATCGCGCAGCGCCATCTGAATGGCGCAACCACTGGCGAAGCGGCCCCTTATCGTGAGATCAACGGGCTTGAGCACTTCGACAAGGTGATCGATATCGATCAGAGCCCAATCGGCCGTACGCCGCGCTCTAACCCAGCGACCTACACCGGCATCTTTACGCCGGTGCGCGAGCTGTTCGCCGGGGTGCCGGAGGCGCGTTCGCGCGGCTATAATCCGGGCCGCTTCAGCTTTAACGTGCGCGGCGGCCGCTGCGAAGCCTGTCAGGGCGACGGCGTGCTGAAGGTAGAGATGCACTTCCTGCCCGATATCTATGTGCCCTGCGATCAGTGCAAAGGCAAGCGCTATAACCGCGAGACGCTGGAGATCAAATACAAAGGCAAGAGCATCCACGAAGTGCTGGAGATGACCATCGAAGAGGCACGCGAGTTCTTCGACGCGGTTCCGGCGCTGGCGCGTAAGCTGCAGACCCTGATAGATGTGGGTCTCTCCTATATTCGTCTCGGCCAGTCGGCCACCACCCTTTCCGGCGGCGAAGCGCAGCGCGTTAAGCTGGCGCGTGAGCTGTCGAAACGCGGCACCGGCCAGACGCTCTATATCCTGGATGAGCCTACTACCGGCCTGCACTTCGCCGATATCGCCCAGCTGCTGGAAGTGCTGCATCAGCTGCGCGATCAGGGCAACACCATCGTGGTGATTGAGCATAACCTTGACGTGATCAAGACTGCCGACTGGATTGTCGATCTGGGTCCGGAAGGCGGCAGCGGCGGCGGCGAGATCCTTGTCGCAGGCACGCCGGAAACCGTGGCGGAATGTGAAAAATCGCATACCGCGCGCTTCCTGAAGCCGCTGCTGACGAAATAGTTCGCGGTCAGCAAGTGCTACACTGACATTGCGTTAAACCTCTCAGGCCCGCTGCAAGCGGGCCTTTTTCATACTGCATATTCCATCCGATAAAAACAGAATCAGGCAAGATTCAGGCATGTATAGGCATAGCCGGGCTGGCGTTCTGTGACTATCCTTTTAAACGTTCCTCATTGGCGCGCCCCGTTGGCCTCGCCCTCTTGCCGAGCGCCCTGCGCGCCGCACTCATCACTATTCTCACGACACAACGAACCTGGAGACACCATGAATATTACGCACGCCTATGCCGCTCAGGACGCGAAATCCAGACTGGCGCCGTTCGATTACACCCCGCGTGAACTGCGCGCGCATGATGTACAGATTGAAGTGTTGTTCTGTGGCGTTTGTCACTCTGACCTGCACCAGGCCCGCAACGAGTGGAAAAACACCCTTTTTCCGGTCGTGCCGGGACATGAAATCGTTGGCCGCGTTACTGCGGTCGGCAATCACGCCAGCAAATACAAACCAGGCGACCTGGTCGGCGTCGGCTGTATGGTCGACTCCTGCCGCAGCTGTCCGAGCTGTCAGGAAGGGCTGGAGCAATATTGCGAGGTCGGCTTTGTCGGCACCTATAACGGTCAGGATCGCGAAACCGGCGACGTCACCTATGGCGGTTACTCAACGTCGGTCGTTGTCGATGAGAACTTCGTGCTGCGCGTGCCGGAAAACCTGGATCTGGCGGGCGTCGCGCCGCTGCTGTGCGCAGGCATCACTACCTATTCGCCGCTGCGCCACTGGAACGTCGGCCCGGGCAAAAAAGTGGGCATCGTCGGCCTGGGCGGCCTCGGCCATATGGGCGTGAAGATTGCGCACGCGATGGGCGCGCATGTCGTGCTGTTCACCACCTCGCCGTCAAAAATTGAAGATGGCAAGCGCCTGGGCGCGGATGAGGTGGTGGTATCGAAAGATGCGGACCAGATGGCGCAGCACGTTAACAGCTTTGATTTCATCCTGAACACCGTGGCGGCGCAGCACGACCTCAACCCGTTTATCGCCCTGCTGAAGCGCGACGGCAATATGACGCTGGTTGGCGCGCCGGAGCACGATCACCCGGCACCGCAGGTCTTTAACCTGATCATGAAACGCCGCAGCATTGCCGGTTCGCTGATCGGCGGCATCGCCGAAACGCAGGAGATGCTCGATTTCTGCGGCAAACACGGCATCACTTCTGATATCGAAATGATCGCGATGAATCAGATCAACGAAGCCTATGAGCGTATGCTGAAAAGCGACGTGAAATATCGCTTTGTTATTGATATCAATACGCTGCGCGACGAAGCGGCGGCGTAACGGCAACCAGGCGCGCGGCACAACGCCGCGCGCTTCTCTCAGACGCCCGCCGCTCTGGTGGCGTCCGCCTGCTGATAAGAAGCATCCACCAGATAGTAGATTTGCGAATCCTTCAGCGATCCGTCCAGCAGCAGTGTGCTCCAGTGCGTCTTATTGAGGTGCTCGCTGGGGAAGACGTCGCTGTGTTCCTCGCGCAGCAGCTCCGCCAGCGCAGGCGTGGTTTTGAGCGACACCGCCGGATGTCCGTTTACCTCATGCACCATAGCGAACAGTACGCCGCCGCTTTTAATTTGCGTCGCTTTCCAGTCGCTGTGAACGCTCTGCTCCGCGTCCGGTTTGTTCATACAGTAAGTCAGTAGATCTGACGTGTTCATTTCGACTCCCCTTGTAAAGTGGCGACAATGCGCCGCGCGCCGCCGTGAATGCGGTGTTCCCCTAACCAGATACCCTGCCAGGTGCCCAGCATTAGCCTGCCGCGCTGGACCGGCAGCAGCAGCGATACGCCCAGCATGGAGGATTTGATATGCGCAGGCATATCGTCGCGGCCTTCGTAATCATGCTGGTAAGGCGCCTCTTCCGGGACATGGCGCATAAAATGATTTTCCATATCGCTACGCACCGTGGGATCGCAGTTTTCATTCAGCGTCAGTGAGGCGGAGGTGTGCTGCAACAGCAGATGCAGCAGGCCGGTCTGCACCTGCGCCAGCGCCGGGATTTGACTGAGGATCTCTTCGGTGACCAGATGAAAACCGCGGGGTTTCTCACCCAGCGTAAGCGTTTGTTGATGCCACATGCCTTTTTCCTGAATTGGTTACACCGTTTAAGTGTGCAATAAGTCGTGGAAAGGTAAACCTGAAGGCAAAAAAAAACCGCCAGCCTGAGCTGAGGGTTTCAGTTTAGTGAAGGATGGGGTTCGGGCGCAGTGACGCGAAAACTGGCCTCCCTGCCAGATCGACGCCTCTTATCCCTGAGGCGCGCCCGTCACCGGGCTAATGTGCTGCGCTTCTGTTCCTGTTGCGGGACGCTCTACGTGCGTCATCCGCGCGATTACATTACCGCGGCAAACGCCTGTGCCACCTGCTGCACATTATTGCTGTTGAGACCGGCGACGCAGATACGACCGCTGCCCACCAGATAGATGCCGAACTCATTGCGCAACCGCTCGACCTGCTGCGCGCTAAGGCCGGTATAGCTGAACATGCCGCGCTGCTTCAGCAGATAATCGAAGTTTTTGCCAGGCAGCGCGGTGCTGAGCACATCTACCAGCGTTTTACGCATGGCGATAATACGCAGGCGCATCGCCTCCACTTCGGCCAGCCAGTTGGCTTTCAGCGCATCGTCGTTCAGCACGCGCGCCACCACCTGCGCACCGAAGTTCGGCGGGCTGGAGTAGTTGCGGCGCACCGTGGCTTTCAGCTGACCCAGCACGCGCCCGGCTTCGTCGGCGCTGTCGCACACCACAGAAAGGCCGCCAACGCGCTCGCCATACAGCGAGAAGATTTTTGAGAAGGAGTTGCTGACCAGCGCCGGCAGACCCGCTGCGGCGATAGCGCGGATCGCATAGGCATCCGCTTCCATTCCTGCGCCGAAGCCCTGATAGGCGATATCCAGGAACGGGATCAGCTCCTGCGCTTTTAGCACCTCAACGACGCAATCCCACTGCGCGTCAGTCAGATCGGCGCCGGTCGGGTTATGGCAGCAGGGATGCAGCAGCACGATGCTTTGCTTCGGCAGCGCCTGCAGCGCGGCGAGGAAGGCGTCGAACTTGACGCCGTTGGTCTCTGCGTCGTACCACGGGTAGTGGTTAACGTCAAAGCCCGCGCCGGTAAAGATCGCCACATGGTTATCCCAGGTCGGGTCGCTGACCCAGACGCCGGAATTGGGGAAGTAGCGCTTGAGGAAATCTGCGCCTACCTTCAGCGCGCCGGAGCCGCCGAGCGTCTGAATCGAGGCGATACGGCCCGCTTTCAGCATCGGGTGCTCCGCGCCGAACAGCAGCGGCGCAATAGCGCTGCGGTATGCGTTGAGGCCTTCCATCGGCAGATAGAGCGACGCCTGCTGCGGCTCAGCCTTCAGCTGCTCTTCCGCGGCGGCAACCGCCTGGAGCTGAGGAATAATGCCCTGCTCGTCATAGTAGAGGCCGATGCTGAGGTTCACTTTATTTGCGCGCGGATCCTGTTTGAAGGTTTCCATCAGCGACAGAATCGGATCGCCGGCGTAGGCATCAACGTTTTGAAACACGGTGCAGATCTCCATGAGTGGTCGTAAAAAACAGAGGTGTATGCAGCATTAAACCATGTACCGTCCGGGACGATGGTTCATGGCGATAATCAGGTTAAGGATCACTGCGCCCGCTACCGACGCCAGCAGCATCGGTACGCTGACGACAAACAGCGACGCCAGCACAACGCAGGTATCGACGGCCATTTGCAGTTTCCCGGCGCGCAGCCCGATGCGATCCTGAAGCCACAGCGCCAGAATATTAATTCCGCCCAGGCTGGCTTTGTGTCGAAACAACACTATAAACCCAATGCCCATGATCACGTTACCGAACAGTGTCGCATAAAAGGGATTGAGCGCGGAAAAGTGGACGAAGAGCGGATGCAGATGGGTAAACAGCGATACCAGCCCCACCGCGCAGAAGGTTTTCAGCGTAAACTCCCATCCCATGCGGCGCACCGCCAGCCAGTAAAACGGCAGGTTGATGAGGAAAAAGGCGCTGCCGAAAGAGAGCGGCGACAGGTAGCTGATTAAAAAGGCGATGCCGGCGGTACTGCCGGTCAGCGCGCCCGCCTGCTTTAGCATAATGACGCCGAAAGAGACCATCAGCGTGCCGAGCAGTATCGCCAGCGCATCTTCAATGCGCGAATGAGGTATTCGGGTAGGTTCTACGACGTTATCCATGGGTAATCTCATTGCAGTCAAAGCCGAAAAAAAGGTACCGCTTCGATGCAAAAAACGCACCATACCGTCGGCCAGTTGCCGCCTTCGGCAGGTGCCAGTGATTATCCAGTTGATAACTAAGGCGCTTTTGTTGCGTGGTTTTGCGCATGTTTTGCGGTCATTCCGTCAAACCATGCACAAATTCAGAATTCTGTGCGCATCTCTTGCATAAACTGCCGATCCCTTGCACCAAATAAGCACATCATGCACTTTTTTGGCGCATTTTGCGCTCAGGGAGCATCATCAGGCCATTCTCTTTCAAACGACCTAACACTACCGATGTTTTCACATGGGACACGCTTTGATGGCCCGCCACCAGCTGACTTATCAGCGCGCTCAGCGAAGCGAGGTCCGCTACCGCCACTTTCAGCAGATAATCCGCGTCGCCGGTGGTTTTGTACGCGTCGACGATCGCCTCCTCCTGCTCTACCATGCGGTGAAAGCTATCGACATACTCGGCGGTGTGGTTAATTAGCCGTACCTCTATCAGACCGACCATGCCCAGGCCAATCGCATCGGGCGACAGACGCGCGTGATAGCCGAGGATTAAATTCGCCTGTTCAAGATTGATGCGGCGTCGCGAGCATTGCGATGCCGACAGGCCAACTAAATCGCTCAGCTCCTGGTTGGTTAAGCGGCCGTTGGATTGTAATAAGGTCAGTATTTTCAGGTCGTAATCGTCTACGTGAGTCATGCTGCTTCCAGTGCTTAAACATGCGCTGTGATACAGATAACCCGATTAAAGGCGAGGTTGTCCAACACTATTTTCTGATGATGCGAGGCGGCATGCACAGATTGTGCATGCCGAAAAGTATGGCTATTCGTCGTCGTAAGCCGGGCCGGCATAGTTGTCGAAGCGCGACCACTGGCCGTTAAAGGTCAGGCGAACCGTACCGATGGGACCGTTACGCTGCTTACCCAGAATGATTTCGGCGATGCCTTTAAGATCGCTGTTTTCATGGTAAACCTCGTCGCGGTAGATAAACATAATCAGATCGGCGTCCTGCTCGATAGAGCCTGATTCACGCAGGTCGGAGTTAACCGGACGCTTATCGGCGCGCTGCTCCAGCGAGCGGTTCAGCTGCGACAGCGCCACGACCGGCACATTCAGCTCTTTCGCCAGCGCTTTGAGCGAGCGGGAGATTTCGGCGATCTCCAGCGTGCGGTTATCGGAGAGCGACGGCACGCGCATCAGCTGCAGGTAGTCGATCATAATCATGCTCAGCCCGCCGTTCTCGCGGAAAACGCGTCGCGCGCGCGAACGCACTTCAGTCGGCGTCAGGCCGGAAGAGTCGTCGATATACATATTCTTCTTCTCCAGCAGGATACCCATAGTGCCGGAGATACGCGCCCAGTCTTCATCGTCAAGCTGGCCGGTACGGATGCGCGTCTGATCTACGCGCGACAGTGACGCCAGCATACGCATCATGATCTGCTCGCTGGGCATCTCCAGGCTGAAGATCAGCACCGGCTTGTCGTGCAGCATCGCGGCGTTTTCGCACAGGTTCATGGCGAAAGTGGTTTTACCCATCGACGGACGCGCCGCGACGATAATCAGATCTGACGGCTGCAGGCCGGCGGTCTTTTTATTCAGGTCCTGATAGCCGGTATCAACGCCGGTTACGCCGTCGTGCGGCGTCGAGACAAGGGATTCAATGCGCGAAACCGTGGCTTCCAGCACTTCCTGAATATTTTTCGGCCCTTCATCTTTACTGGCGCGCGACTCGGCGATTTTAAAGACGTTGGATTCAGCAAAGTCGAGCAGTTCGTCGCTGTTGCGTCCCTGAGGATCGTAACCGGCGTCGGCGATCTGATTCGCTACCGAGATCATCTCGCGCACTACCGCGCGTTCGCGCACGATGTCCGCATAAGCGCCGATGTTTGCCGCGCTGGGGGTGTTTTTCGCCAGCTCCGCCAGGTAGGCGAATCCGCCCGCCATCTCAAGCTCGCCGCGCATTTCCAGCGACTCCGACAGCGTAATCAGGTCGATGGGCTGGCCCGCTTCCAGCAGACGCTGCATCTCGGAAAAAATCAGACGATGCGAACGGTTAAAAAAATCTTCCGCCACGACGCGCTCGGAGACGTTATCCCAGCGTTCGTTATCCAGCATCAACCCACCCAGCACCGACTGCTCCGCTTCAATCGAATGCGGCGGCATTTTGATACCTTCCAGCTGCCGGTCGGGCGTGTCGTTCGATTTGTTGGTGGGTTTATTTCCTGCCATAGTGAATGCAATACCGATCTTCTGAGGGGACGCGCCAGTATACCTTATGGCGACGCGCCTCTCACGCCTCATATTGAACAATCACAGGAGTAAAAATGGCAAAGCGTATTCAGTTTACCGCGCAGGGCGGGCCTGAGGTATTGCAATGGGTGGACGTCGATCCTGCCGATCCTGCTGAACACGAAGTGCAGGTGGAGAATCGCGCCATCGGCATTAACTTTATTGATACTTACGTGCGCAGCGGACTTTATCCGGTTCCTGCTCTGCCTTCGGGTCTCGGCACCGAAGCGGCGGGCGTGGTAAAGCGCGTCGGCAGCGCGGTAACGCGCTTTAAGCCGGGCGACCGCGTGGTCTATTGCCAGGCGGCGCTGGGCGCCTACAGCGAACTGCACAACGTAGCGGAAGATCGCCTGATGCCGTTGCCGGACGCCATTAGCTTTGAGCAGGCCGCCGCCAGCTTCCTGAAGGGCCTGACCGTACACTACCTGCTGCGCCAGACCTATCAGGTGAAGCCGGACGAAACCTTTCTGTTTCACGCGGCGGCGGGCGGCGTCGGCCTGATCGCCTGCCAGTGGGCGAAAGCGCTCGGCGCGCACCTGATCGGCACCGTCGGATCGGCGGAAAAGGCCAGGCTGGCGAAAGAGGCAGGCGCATGGGCGACCATCAATTACCGTGAAGAGAACATCGCCGAACGCGTTAGCCAACTGACTAACGGCAAAAAAGTGGCGGTGGTGTATGACTCAGTGGGTAAAGATACCTGGGAAGCGTCGCTGGATTCGCTGCGTCGTCAGGGGCTTATGGTGAGTTTTGGTAATGCTTCCGGCCCGGTCACCGGAGTGAATCTGAGCATCCTTAATCAGAAAGGCTCGCTGTTTGTGACGCGCCCATCGCTTTACGGCTACATCACCAACCGCGAAGAGCTGGAGCACGCCAGCAACGATCTCTTCTCGCTGCTGGCCAGCGGCGCAATCAAGGTTGAGGTGCCGGAACAGCAGAAATTCCCGCTGAAAGAGGCGGAGCGGGCGCATCGCTCGCTGGAAAACCGCAGCACGCAAGGCTCCAGCCTGCTGATCCCCTGATCCCAGAATGCAAACGGGGCTTCCCGAAGGAAGCCCCTTTTCTTTTTTATCGTTCGCGCTGGTGTAGGGACAGCGGCGATGAATTCATGTCGACTCAACGGCGATCATCCTGGCAGAAAACATAAGTAAAAAATATGTTTAATTGCAAAACAGGCATAAGCAATCTTTCAGTCTGTGATCGCACCCGCAATTAATAGCCGCGACGGCGCTCTAACCTGCTGATTTTTCGACGTAGCCTGCGGCGTGCACGTTCGCGTCCATCACCAGAAAAGGCGCGATAAACCCAGGCGGCAACCAGCGCCAGCACCAGCCACGGCAACAATTTGATTACAAGCGCAAACAGCCCGCCGACAAACATAACCACCGTGGCCACCACCAGCGCCGCCAGCACGCCGAGCAGCGAGACGCCCGTCACCAGCAGCATCAGAAAAAAGCCCAGCACGAATAAAATTTCCACTCTGTTACTCCTCTTGATAGTTCTTCCCTTTTAATTCAAGAAGCGTGCCAGAACATAAATCATTGATTTATATATAAATAAACCTGCGATAAAGCACTGACCATAGCGAAATTCGCTAATTTATGGCGTAAAAAAAACCAGCACTCAGGCTGGTCTTTTTATGTAGTGAAAAGCCGTCACGCTTCCTGTGGGATCTTATCCGCCACTAGCGCCAGCGCCGCTTCCAGCACGCGTACGTCTGCGCCCGGCTTATGTGCATTCTCGCTCAGATGGCGACGCCACTGACGCGCGCCCGGAATGCCCTGGAATAAACCCAGCATATGACGCGTGACATGGCCCAGATACGTGCCCTTCGCCAGCTCCGCCTCGATATAAGGATACATGCTGCGCACCACCGCCACCGGATCGGGAGCCGGCGCGTCGCGGCCAAACAGCTCGCGGTCGACCTGCGCCAGCAGGCCAGGATTCTGGTAGGCCTCACGCCCCATCATCACGCCGTCGAGATATTGCAGATGGGTTTTCGCCTCTTCCAGCGACTTTACGCCGCCGTTAATGGCGATAGTCAGCTGCGGAAAATCACGCTTCAGCTGGTAGACGCGCGGATAGTCGAGCGGCGGGATCTCGCGGTTCTCTTTAGGGCTCAGGCCGGAGAGCCAGGCTTTACGCGCATGGATAATAAAGGTGTCGCAGCCGCCGCGCTGTGCCACGGTGCCGACAAAGTCAGTCAGAAACGCGTAGCTGTCCTGCTCGTCAATGCCGATACGGGTCTTTACCGTCACCGGAATCGAAACGACCTGACGCATAGCGTCGATACACTCGGCCACCAGCGAGGCTTCCGCCATCAGACAGGCGCCGAACCGACCGTTTTGTACCCGATCGGATGGGCAGCCGACGTTGAGGTTTACCTCATCGTAGCCGCGCTCCTCCGCCAGTTTCGCACACTGCGCCAGCGCCGCCGGGTCGCTGCCGCCGAGCTGCAGCGCAACCGGATGCTCCGCCTCGCTGTAGGCCAGATAGTCGCCCTTGCCGTGAATAATGGCGCCGGTCGTCACCATTTCGGTGTACAGCAGCGCATCGCCGGTCAGCTGGCGATGAAAATACCGACAGTGTCGGTCGGTCCAGTCGAGCATTGGCGCGATGGAAAAACGTTGCGGGGAGAAAGAGTTGCTCATGAAGCGCAGAAAATCCGTTAAGGGTGATGATAATCTGCGCAAGGATAACACATTTACAGGATACCGGGCGACTCTGCATCGCCCGGTTTACAGAGGGCTGGAAACGCTGATCAGAAGTTAAAGCCGAGCTGCATCATTGCGCCCCAGGTGTTGTTATCACCCACCGAGCCAGCCAGATCCAGATGGACCTTGTTGTTAAACGGCGCCAGGCCAAAACCTGCGGTAAAGACGTTTTCATCGTTAGATTTCATATCCGCGCGGTAACCGGCGCGCAGCGCCAGCCAGTCCAGCACGCGATATTCGCCGCCGATCCCGGCGTACTGGCTGCTCTCTTCCGATTTAAAACGCTTCGTTTCGGTCAGATCTACATCCAGCGCAGCGGTAAAGGGACCGCCGGTCCACGACAGGCCAGAGGTCACCAGCGGACGGATCTGGTAGGTATCGCGATAGCCGTTGGTCTCTTTGGTCTTCAGATCGCGCGATACCAGGTTCTGCCCGGTGACGCCCAGCGTCCAGTTGTCACCCAGCGGCGTCGCTAAACCGGCATCGACGTTGAAGCCGGTATTATCGTTGCGGTAGCGGCTGCCGTTGAGGTCGTTTTTATCGTAGTTATAGATGCTGGCGGTGTAGTTATAGAGCCAGGTTTTCTGGATTTTCGGCGTAACGCCTACCGAAACCGGATGGCCCGCCACGTTGAATTCATGCGCCACGGAGATGCCGTAATCGGTTACCAGCGCAGCCAGCCCGTTTGCGCTGGAGCGTAAGTTATTCTGGTCGCCCGGTGCGGGGGTCACAGTGCCGTTCGCCACACCGTCAAGATAGGCGATGTCGCTCTGCGCCACATTAGCGCGCAGATGTACCGTACCGTAGGCCTTGGTGATAAAGGCGAATGGCAGGGTTTCATTGGGTACGGTTACTGCCAGCGCGACGCCCGCTGTGGCGTTAGCCTTATTGCCGCGCAGATCGCGCAGCTGATTCGCTACGTCTTTCGACGCCGTCTTCAGCTGCGGGTAGCCGTTAAAATAATCGCGTAAGGTCAGGCCATTAATCACATCACGATAGCGATCAACGGTATCGCTGATGTCATCGACTTTATCGACCATCTTGTCTTTATCAGTAATCTGCAAGCCCGCAGACGGGAAAATAATGCCGACATTATCGTCCGGCTGCGCGCGCGTCATCAGCGCCGGGTTCGCCAGTACGGCTGAGCTCCACGTAGAGGAAGCGACGCCTGTACCGCCCATCGCATCGTTACGCGCGTCATACCAGGTACCCGCGGCCATTGCGGAAGATGAGATAAAAAGCGCATTTAAAACAACAGGATATAAAAGCGCGGAGCGCCGGGTGGTTTTGTTCGCCATTTGTCTGCCATCACCTTGATCAGGAAAACATTCATCATCGGAATTTGTCGTTAGCGCTATTGTGAACGGCGGCTAACGGTTCATTGCTGTGAATTCAGTCGAAACAGCACTGTTATTCGCCGGATTGGATGTTTTAGCTACAAATCGGCGCTTTTATTATTTAGCGGGGTAATTTAAAAGCGTATTAAGACCAGCAGTTTCTTAAGGCCTCATGAACATTAGTGCTTAACCTGGTGAGTTGTAAAGCGAATCGTTAATTTTGTTGCTTTATATCTCAGTAAGGCTGGCACTGCTAAGCCGTTTTGCGGTATAGCCGGTCGCAGAGCACCCGTTTAATTTGTTGATATTTATAGCAAGCTACGCGCAGAACAGAGATCAACCGCAACTCCAGCGCAAGCGATTTTAGTGTGATAAAATAACATCTCGTTTTTAGCGGAGAAGCACCATGTCGACAATGACGCCCGAGCAAATCATGACCCAGGCTGAGAAACTCTGCCTGCAACGCGGGGTGCGCCTGACCGCGCAGCGCGCCGAAGTGTTACGTCTGATGGCTGCGCAGCATGGATCGATTAGCGCTTATGACCTGCTGGACCAGTTACGCGCCAGCGAGCCGCAGGCGAAACCGCCGACGGTCTATCGCGCGCTCGATTTTTTGCTGGAACAGGGCTTTATTCACCGCGTAGAGTCAAACAACAGCTATGTGATTTGTCATCATTTTGAAGCGCCCGCGCATACCTCGGTGATGCTGGTATGCGATCGCTGCGCGGCGGTAACGGAGAAACAGGCGCAGGGCGTAGAGAAGGTTATTGACGGTCTGGCTGGTGAAGCGCGCTTTGTCCTGCGACATAGCGTGATTGAGGCGCATGGACTTTGTGTGGACTGTGCAGAGGTAGAAGCCTGCATGGAGCACGATAGCTGCGATCATGACCATGAAACAGAAGGAAAAAAACGCGGGAAAAGAGGGTAACCGGCACCTCCCTGTGCCGGGCGTTCAGACAAAAGCTGAACGGGGGATTACCAGCGGTAATCTTTGTTCTGGGTTTCCCAGTCTGAGACTTCTTTCTCTGCCTCATCCTTAGCGTAACCGTAGCGTTCCTGAATTTTGCCGACAAGCTGATCGCGTTTACCTTCGATAACCTGCATATCATCGTCGGTCAGCTTGCCCCATTTTTCTTTGAATTTGCCTTTGAACTGCTTCCAGTTACCACTCGCTTCGTCTTTATTCATTTCAGACCTCCACGTCATCCTTAGTTTTACATACCACCATGTAATGGCAGTACGACAATACAAAGCGCTGCTGTGTCGCGCTGTTGTAAGATAATTATAGTAGACGAATCGGCAGCTACGGGATAATTACAGAATAATCTGTTTAGCGAAGCGTAGATTAGCTGCGAGCTCAGAGACTAATTAGCAGTTAAACCAGTGGTTTAGACGCCATTCACGCCGCCAGATCAGCCACAGCGAAACGCCGCGCAGCGCGAGAAAGACCGTCACCGCCAGCCATAAACCATGGTTGCCCAGCCAGGGCAAGGTCAGCAGCGTCACGAAATAGCCGAGCGCGGCAACCGCCATGCTGTTGCGCATTTCACGCCCGCGCGTTGCGCCGATAAACAGACCGTCCAGCAGATAGCACCACACCCCCGCCAGCGGCAGGATGATTTGCCAGAAAAGATAGCGATCCACCTGCTGCCGCAGCGAGTCCAGCGAGGTGAGCGCCGCCACGATAGCTTCGCCGCTCGCCGCGTAAATCAGCGCGAACGCCAGCGCCACCATTCCCGCCTGACGACAGGCGGCGTGCCATACAGCCAGCAGCCTGTTGCCGTCGCGCGCGCCGTAGGCTTCGCCAGAGACAGCTTCCACCGCGTAGGCGAAACCGTCGAGCGCATAGGCTGTAAAGGTGATAAACATCAGCAGAACGGCGTTAGCGGCGACGATCTCCGGCCCCAGACGCGCGCCAATCAGGGTGAGCGAAGCAAAGCAGAGCTGTAGCAGCAGCGAGCGCAGCATGATGTCGCGATTGAGGCGCAGCAGACGGCTAATATCGCCGCGCCAGCTCTGTTTCAGCATCGCCATAGAGATGCCGCGTATTTTCAGTACGCGCCACACCATCGCCAGCCCTACCGCCAGCGTGACATATTCCGCCACCGCCGTTGCGGTCGCCGCGCCCGCGACGCCCCACTTCAGCCCCGGCACCAGCCAGAGATCGAGCAGGATATTTACCGCGTTGCCCACCACCAGCAGCACGACCGGCGCGCGGGCATACTGCACGCCCAGCAGCCAGCCGAGGATCACCATGTTCGCCAGCGTCGCCGGCGCGCTAAGCCAGCGGATATGAATAAAGAGCGCAGCCTGCTCCAGCACCTGTGGATTGCCGCCCGCCAGCCGACTCGCCAGCGAACTTAACGGATCGCGCAGCAGCACAAACAGCCCGCCAGCAATCAGCGCCATCAGCAGCGGCTGCGTCAACGCGCGCGCCATAGGCCTGAGCGGTAAAGCCCGTGGTGCTCATGCGAAGAAACAGGAAAAGCATAAAGACGAAGCTGGTGGCGGTGGTGCCAATCGCCACGCCGCCAAGGTAAACCGGGCTGTTGAGATGGCCGATAACGGCGGTATCCACCAGGCCGAGCAGCGGAACGGTAATGTTAGAAAGGATCATCGGCAGCGCCAGCCGCCAGAGGTGTCGGTCGTCTGTAGAGAAGAGACGCATCAGCCGGTCCATGCCTGAAAACGTAAAACAGAAAGGAGCGGCGTTAACCGCACTGAGAGCGCTTTAACAGCTTATCGTACAGACGCCTGACGGAAGCGATGCAGGCGTCTGAAGGCAACCGGTCAGAGCCACTCGCCGTTGCGCACCACGCCCACCGCCAGACCTTCAACGGTCAGCGACTGCGTGCGGGTATCGACGATAATCGGCTCGAAATCGTTGTTTTCCGGCAGCAGATGCACCACGGTGCCCTGCTTCTTCCAGCGCTTTACCGTGACCTCGTCATCGATGCGCGCCACTACGACCTGGCCGTTACGCACATCCTGCGTTTTATGCACCGCCAGCAGATCGCCATCCATAATGCCGATATCTTTCATCGACATACCCGCGACGCGCAGCAGGAAATCAGCAGAAGGCTTAAACAGGTCAGGATCGACTTTGTAATGCGTTTCAATATGTTCCTGCGCCAGCAGCGGTTCACCAGCGGCGACGCGGCCGATCAACGGCAGCCCGTTGGACTCTTCCTCTTCCATCAGCAGGCGAATGCCGCGTGATGCGCCGGAGACAATCTCGATGACGCCTTTACGCGCCAGCGCTTTCAGATGCTCTTCGGCGGCGTTGGGGGAACGGAACCCCAGCTGCGAGGCGATTTCCGCACGCGTTGGCGGCATGCCCGTCTGGTTAATATGGTCGCGAATCAGGTCATAAACCTGTTGCTGCCTGGTGGTTAATGCTTTCATCCCGCCCCCTGGTTGTTTATACAGTCGCTGTGAGTATATACAGGTATTGGCGAAATGAAAACCAAAACCCAGGGAAATAACAGCCATTTGGGCAATTGTGGAAAGCCTACCGCAAATGGGACCAAAGCAGCGCGATCCAGACAAACAGCGCCAGTATGATAGCCAGCAAGACGGCGGCTGAGCCCATGTCTTTCGCCCGTCCGGCCAGCGGATGACGCTCCTGGCCAATACGGTCAACTACCGCTTCAATCGCGCTGTTAAGGATCTCGACGATTATCACCAGCACCACCGATCCGATCATCAGGATGCGCGCGACGGTATCGACATCCAGCCAGCAGGCGATGATGACGGCGATGATAGCGGCCGAGGCTTCCTGACGAAACGCGGCCTCATGCTGCCAGGCGGCGCGCAGACCTTGCCATGAGTAGCCTGCCGCTTTCACAATCCTGAGCAAACCGGTGGTATTACTTGCCATTGCGAGGGAACCCTTTTAGTTGTTTGACGTCAATGTCTGGGCCAGGTGCGTTTGGCACCACACAGATCTTCGCAGCACTTTCTGATATGCTTGCGGCGCTTTGCTAACAAGAGGCTTCATGTTGTCTATGTCAGGTTGGCGTAAACTCTATTATAAATTGTTGAATTTACCACTTTCCGTTCTGGTAAAAACTAAGGCTATTCCGGCCGATCCCGTTTCCGAACATGGACTCGATCCGACGCGGCCGATTATGTACGTGCTGCCATACGATTCCAAGGCGGATTTGCTGACGCTGCGTCAGCAGTGTCTGAAGCATAATTTGCCCGATCCGCTGGTGCCGCTGGAAATTGACGGCACGCTGCTGCCGCGCCATGTGTTTATTCACAATGGCCCGCGCGTGTTCCCCGCTTTCGGGCCGAACACGGAATCGGTGAAAATCTTCCACGAGTATCTCGATCTGCACCGCAACAATCCACATCTGGATATCCAGATGCTGCCGGTTTCGGTGATGTTTGGCCGCGCGCCTGGTCGTGAAGTTCAGGGCGATGATACGCCGCACCTGCGCGAGCTTAACGGCGTAGAGAAGTTTTTCGCTATCGTCTGGCACGGCCGCGACAGCTTTGTCCGCTTCTCCCCGACCGTTTCGCTGCGCTGGATGGCGACGCAACACGGCACCGATAAATCTATTGCGCAGAAACTGGCGCGCGTGGCGCGCATTCACTTTGCGCGTCAGCGGTTAGCGGCGGTCGGCCCGCGTCTGCCGGCGCGACAGGATCTCTTCAACAAGCTGCTGCAGTCCAAAGCGATTGAAAAAGCGGTGGAAGAAGAAGCGCGCAGTAAAAAGCTCTCTCATGAGAAGGCGCAGCAGAACGCTGTCGAGATGATGGAAGAGATCGCCGCGGACTTCTCCTATGAGGCGATCCGCGTGACCGATCGCGTGATGGGCTGGCTCTGGAGCCGTCTCTATCAGGGCATCAACGTCAATGGCGGCGAGCGCGTGCGCCAGCTGGCGGAAGATGGCCATGAGATTGTCTATGTGCCCTGCCATCGCAGCCACATGGATTATCTGCTGCTCTCCTATGTGCTTTATCATCAGGGCCTGGTGCCGCCGCATATCGCCGCAGGCATCAACCTTAACTTCTGGCCCGCCGGGCCGATTTTCCGCCGCCTGGGCGCATTCTTTATTCGTCGCACCTTTAAAGGCAACAAACTCTACGCCACCGTGTTCCGCGAATATCTCGGCGAGCTGTTTAGCCGCGGCTATTCGGTCGAGTATTTCGTTGAGGGTGGGCGCTCACGTACCGGTCGTCTGCTCGACCCCAAAACCGGCACGCTGGCGATGACGCTGCAGGCGATGCTGCGCGGCGGCAAACGTCCGATTACGCTGGTGCCAATCTATATCGGCTATGAGCACGTTATGGAAGTGGGCACTTACGCCAAAGAGCTACGCGGCGCGGCGAAAGAGAAAGAAGGCTTTATGCAGATGGTGCGCGGCCTGCGTAAGCTGCGCAATCTGGGTCAGGGCTACGTTAACTTCGGCGAACCGCTGCCGCTGGTGAACTACCTGAACAAGCAGGTGCCGGAGTGGCGCGACGCTATCGACCCGATTGAACCGCAGCGCCCCAGCTGGCTGACGCCGACGGTGAACGATATCGCGGCGCGCCTGATGGTGCGCATCAACGAAGCGGGCGCCGCCAACGCCATGAACCTGTGCGTTACCGCGCTGCTCGCCTCACGCCAGCGTTCGCTGACGCGCGAGCAGCTGATTGAGCAGCTTGAGTGCTACATCGAGCTGCTGCGTAACGTGCCCTATTCTCCGGAATCGACGGTGCCGCCGCTTTCAGCGGAAGAGCTGCTGAACCATGCCATGAGCATGAATAAGTTCGAAACCGAACAGGATAATATCGGCGACATCATCATCCTGCCGCGCGAGCAGGCGGTGCTGATGACCTATTACCGCAACAATATTCACCATATGCTGGTGATGCCGTCGCTGATTGCCGCCATTATTCAGCAGCATCCAAACCTGAGCGAAGCAGAACTGCTGCGTCAGGTTCGTCTGATCTACCCGATGCTGAAAAGCGAACTGTTCCTGCGCTGGGAGATCGACGCGCTGCCGGCGCTGCTGAGCGCGCTGTGTCAGGAGCTGGCGCGTCAGGGCCTGATTACCATGCAGGATGGACAGCTGCGCCACACCGCGGCGCGCTACCGCACGCTACAGCTGCTGGCTGCAGGCATCCGCGAGACGCTGCAGCGTTACGCCATTACTTTCTCTATCCTCAGCGCGAAGCCGACCATTAACCGCGGCACGCTGGAGAAAGAGAGCCGTATGCTGGCACAGCGTCTTTCGGTGCTACACGGCATTAACGCGCCGGAGTTTTTCGATAAGGCGGTATTTACTACGCTGGTGCTGACGCTGCGTGACGAGGGCTATATCAGCGATACCGGCGATGCCGACGTCGAGCGCACTCAGGCCGCCTGGCATATTCTGGCCGACCTGGTGACCAGCGATGTGCGGTTAACTATCGAAAGCGCGGTCGCGCATGAGTAAATAGCCACAGGCAGATAAAGCAAAGGGCGACAGAGATGTCGCCCTTTTTTTCAGGCAGCTGATGAGTCCAGTCGGCGGGAGAGAGGGCACCTTGCCAGCAAACTCGAAGGGCGACAAATTGTCGCCCTTTTGCTTTTAAAACAGCTGGCTGAACGGCGGCGTATTCAGCACCACGCCGATAAAGATCACCAGCCCGACATAGTTATTGTTGAGAAATCCTTGAAAACAGGCGTCGCGCTCACGATGAACAATAAGCTTTTGCTGGTAAACAAACAGTACGGCAGCGCCCAGCAGCGACCAGTAAAACAGCGCGTTAAGCTGCATCAGCGAACCGACCAGCGCCAGCAAACCCAGGGTTGCGAGTTGCAGCAGACCGATAATCAGCTTGTCATAACGACCAAACAGAATCGCCGTCGATTTGACGCCAATTTTAATATCGTCGTCGCGATCCACCATCGCGTATTGCGTATCATAAGCGACAGTCCAGCAGATATTGGCCAGAAACACCAGCCAGCACTCTAGTGGTAAGGACTTACTAACTGCTGCCCAGGCCATAGGAATCGCCCAGCCGAACGCCGCGCCTAACACCACCTGCGGCAGATGGGTATAGCGCTTCATAAAGGGATAAGACCACGCCAGCGCCAGACCGCCCAGCGAAAGCAGGATGGTCATCAGGTTCATGGTGAGAACCAGCGCGAACGCCAGCAACCCCAGCAGCACAAACAGGATTTTCGCCTCTTTCTCACTCACCGCGCCGCTGGGCAGCGGACGACCGGCGGTACGCTTCACGAAACCGTCTACCTTGCGATCGGCAAAGTCATTGATGACGCAGCCCGCCGCGCGCATCACAAAAACGCCGAGCACAAACACCACCAGTACCCGGAACGGTGGAACGCCCATATCCGACAGCCACAGCGCCCATAGCGTCGGCCACAGCAGCAGCAGCGTGCCGATCGGTTTATCAATACGCATCAGGCGGCTATAGGCCTGAAACTTGCTCATCTCTACGCTCTTTTGCACGTTAAATCTTCCTCAGGCCAGGTCGCGATAGAGCGGCGAGGCAGGTAAAAACAGTTCCGTCAGCAGCAGCGGCTTGCCCGACAGCCGCAGCCGCGAGCGCCGTCCCCAGAGCGCGCCGATGCTGCCGGGTTCGATAAAGTCGCGGCTTAAGGTCGAAGAAGAGAAGAGATAGCGGCCAAGGGGGCGCGTTCCCAGCTGTTGAAGCATCTGCTCCGGGCCGTTGAGCGTGCTCTCCGGCACCAGCGTGCGGCCAATCAGCCAGGGCTCGCCGTCACCGCACAGCACGATCTCGCGCAGCCAGAAGCGCGTATCGCCCGGCAGAAGCGCCCTTTCATCGGTAAGCTCATCGGCGTTAATAAAGCCTTCGCGCATCGGCCGCACCGTCACTTCCTGACAGTGCTGCTCGAAACGGCGCGTCATGGAGTCCTCTTCCATCAGCCAGTCCAGCAGCGGCGCGGTCAGCGTCGGATGCGTGGATGGCAGCCAGTTGAGCGCGCGTAATAAGCTGAGCGCCTCTTGCGACATATCACCACTCCCGTCAATTTTGAGGGCAACAGTGTAGCGCAGAGGCGCGGCGGGCACACCTGGCGACGTTTATTCGCGCTTCAGGCGGTTGCTGTTGGCCAGCCACAGCGTCACGACCAGGATCAGAATGGCGCCGGAGTAGCAGAGCGTATCGAAGGGATTTTTATGATCGACAATAATCAGTCGAATGATCGCCGTAATGCCGATATAGACAAAATAGCGCAGCGGAAAGTGATAGCCCGACTGGAAGTACTTTACGATCAGGGCGATAAATTCGAAGTAGAGGAAATAGATCACAATTCCCTCAATCAGCAGATAGGATGACGCCTGTTCGCCGGTGTTCAGCAGCACGTTGGCAAGGTGCAGCGTCTCTTTGCCAAGAAACACTGCCAGGATAACCGCCAGCGCCAGCAGCCCCAGATTCAGCACCCATTGCAGCGCCAGTGCGATGTACTGACCGCCGGTAGGTTTAACGTTCATGACTGGCCTCTATAATGGCTTTCCGTAAAAGATCGCCATCATGCTGTAATGTGATGCAGATCACAAGATACCCTGCTCTGCCCTCGTTGCCGCTGCGATTAAGAAGCCTGTATTAATCAGCCGCTTGTCTCAGAGAACTGGTCTACAGTTAAAGAGTCGGCAGCGTGCGCAGGTTGCTTAAAACTCAGGAAAAATTGCGCCCCGCCCGACGGCTCTCTTTGCAGACTGCTCTTTCCGTCAGGCTGGCTCTCTGCTGCTTTTTAGCCTGACGGTTATGGAGTGGCATGACGTGTTGACCCTGCTCAATCTTCTCTCTGCCGTCGCCCTGCTGGTCTGGGGCACCCATATCGTGCGCTCCGGCATTATGCGCGTCTTTGGCGCCGATCTGCGCCGCGTGCTCAGCCGCAGCATTGAAAAGAAACCTATGGCGTTTCTGGCGGGCATCGGCGTGACAACGCTAGTGCAGAGCAGTAATGCCACCACGCTGCTGGTTACCTCTTTCGTGGCGCAGAAGCTGATGAGCCTGACACCTGCGCTGGTGGTGGTGCTGGGCGCCGACGTCGGCACCGCCATCATGGCGCGTATTCTGACCTTCGATCTCTCCTGGCTGTCGCCGCTGTTTATCTTTTTCGGCGTCATCTTCTTTCTGTCGCGCAAGCAGACGCGCGTCGGGCAGATGGGCCGAGCCAGTATTGGACTGGGGCTGATTCTGCTGGCGCTGCAGCTGATCGTCAGCGCCGCCAGACCTATTACCCAGGCGGCGGGCGTGCAGGTGCTCTTCTCCAGCCTGACCGGCGATATCATGCTGGATGCGCTGATCGGCGCGCTGTTCGCCATTATCAGCTACTCCAGCCTGGCGGCGGTGCTGATTACCGCTACGCTGACCGCCGCAGGCGTTATCTCGTTTAAAGTGGCGCTTTGTCTGGTCATCGGCGCTAATCTCGGCAGCGGTCTGCTGGCGATGCTCAACGCCAGCGGCTCCAATGCCGCAGGCAAGCGGGTGGCGCTCGGCAGCCTGTTGTTTAAGCTGCTCGGCTCGCTGGCGATGCTGCCCTTTGTCAATCTGCTGGCGCCCTGGCTGGATAAGATGCCGGTCAATGACGAAGAGCTGGTGATCTTCTTCCACGTCTTTTACAACCTGATCCGCTGCCTGGTTATGGTGCCCTTCGCCGAACCGATGGCGCGGCTCTGTACTCGCCTGATCAATGATGATGCTGAAGCGGATATGACGCTCAAACCGCGCCATCTTGACCGCAGCGCGCTGGATACGCCCGCGCTGGCGCTGGTCAACGCCGCGCGCGAGGCGCTGCGCATCGGCGACGTGCTGGAAATGATGCTGGAGGCGTTCAGCAAGGTGGTACACGGCGAAGTACGTGAAGAGCGTACGGTGCGGCGGCTGGATGATGATGTGGACGTGCTCTATACCGCCATCAAGCTCTACCTGGCGCGTATGCCGAAAGAGGATCTGTCGGAAGAGGATTCGCGCCGCTGGGGCGAAATTATCGAAATGTCGTTAAATCTGGAGCAGGCGGGCGACATTATTGAGCGCATGAGCGCCGACGTCGCGGATAAGGCGCTGATGCCGCGCCGCGCTTTCTCCCCGGAAGGCATACAGGAGTTAGAGACGCTGCATGAACAGCTGCTGGCGAACCTGCGCCTCAGCCTGTCGGTGTTTCTTTCCCGCGACATCACCAGCGCGAAACGGCTGCGCCGCGCTAAACATCGCTTCCGCATTCTTATTCGCCGCTTCTCGCATGCGCATGTCGAGCGGCTGCATCAGAAGAACGTCCAGAGCATTGAGACCAGCTCGCTGCATCTGGGGCTGCTGGGGGATATGAAGCGCCTTAATTCACTGCTGTGCAGCGTGGCCTATACGGTGCTGGAGCAGCCAGAGGACGAGCGGGACTATGAGTGAAACGGGGGCGCGCGGCCCCCGCTGAATTACTTCTTGTCGATCGGTTTGCCTGACCAGTATCCAGCCAGCAGCGAACCGGAAAGGTTATGCCAGACGGAAAAGAGCGCGCCCGGCAGCGCGGCCAGCGGCGAGAAGTAGAGTTTGCCCAGCGTCGCCGCCAGACCGGAGTTCTGCATCCCTACCTCCAGCGCCAGCGTGCGGCAGGTCGACTCGTCAAAGCCGAACAGCTTGCCGCCCCAGTAGCCGCCCAGCAGACCGATGGCGTTGTGCAGCACCACGGCGGCGATGACCACCAGCCCGACCGATCCGATAAAACCCTGGCTGCCCGCCACCACGGCGCTGATGATCAAAAGAATGCAGATCATAGAGAAAGCGGGCAGGTAAGGTTCCACGCGGCGCACCAGACCGGTAAGGCTGTGGTGAATGATCAACCCCAGGCCAATCGGGATCACCACGATCTTCACAATGCTGAGCAGCATGCCCACGACATCCACCTGAATATGCGTATCGACATAGAAACGCGTCAGCAGCGGCGTGGCGAAAACGCCCACCAGCGCGGAAACCGAGGAGATAGTCACCGAAAGCGCGACGTCGCCCTTCGCCAGATAGATCATCACGTTCGAGGCGGTGCCGCTGGCCACGCTACCCACCAGAATCATGCCCGCAGAGAGATCGGGCGGCATGTGGAACAGCTTCGCCAGCCCCCAGGCGGCGAGCGGCATCACCAGATAGTGCAAAAAGGTGCCAGCGATAACCGGCGCCGGGCGCACCAGCACGCGCTTAAAATCGTCGATATTAAGCGTTACGCCCATGCTAAACATAATCAGCATCAGCAGCCAGGTGACCCATGGCCCGATGCCGAGAAAGACGCCGGGCGAATACCAGGCGGCGGCGGAGAGCAACACGGCCCAGAGCGGGAACAGACGGGTTAATTTGGCGAGCATAGCCGGACTTCCTTCTTCGAATGTTGTGTTTTTAAGCAGATGCCACAGAGAAACGCGACGCAGGAACGGGTGCGTCGGCGGACCGGGATCATAACATTTCGTTATCGGAGCGTAAGGCGGAGTAAGGGCCAGAAAGGAAAATGCGGATCGACTGCTGCCGATCCGCAAGATAGTGCCGGAGATACGCTGGCTTATGCGCTAAAAGGCGGTGGATCGCACCAGAGAGATCCGATCCCGCCGGGCGGATCCTTATTCGAACAGGTTTTTATGCAGCGCGCGCACTACGCTTTCCGCATCTTCTCCCGGCACCAGGAAGCAGAGATTGTAGCTGCTGGCGCCGTAGCAAATCAGACGCAGGTTAAAGGGCTCCAGCGTGCCGAAGACCTCTTTGCCGACGCCGCGCGCTCTGGAAAGGTTGTTGCCGATCAGCGCCACCAGCGCCAGATTCTCTTCCACCTCGACGCGGCAGAGCGACGAAAGCTCCGTCAGCAGCGCCTGGGTCAGCAGGCTGTCGCCGGTTGAGGTCGAGCCGGTAGTGTCGAGCGTCAGCGCCACGCTCACTTCCGAGGTGGTGATCAGATCGACGGAAATATTATGGCGCGCCAGAATCGTGAACACTTCAACGAGGAAACCACGCGAGTGCAGCATGTTCAGGCTATGTAGCGTCAGCAACGTCTGGCGACGACGCAGCGCCAGCGCGCGGAACAGCGGCGGGTTGGCAGTTTCGCGATGGACGCGCGTGCCGCCAGCGGCCGGATCTTTACTGGAGCCAACAAAAACCGGGATGTCGCTGCGCACCGCCGGCAGCAGCGTCGCCGGATGCAGCACTTTTGCGCCGAAGATCGCCATCTCGGTCGCCTCTTCGAAGGTAATATCGTCGATACGCTTGGCGGACGGGACAACGCGCGGATCGGTGGTATAGATACCTGCCACGTCGGTCCAGATATCCACGCGCGCCGCTTTCAGCGCCTCGCCCAGCAGTGCAGCGGTATAGTCGCTGCCGCCGCGTCCCAGCGTGGTAGTGCGGCCCTTCTGCTCGCTGCCGATAAAGCCCTGGGTGATCACCAGCGACTGATCCAGACGCGGCTTCAGCAGCGCGGCGGCCTGCTCGGCCAGCGTCGCGATCTCCGGCTCGGCGCGGCCGAAACGGTCATTGGTGCGCATCACTTTACGCACGTCGAACCACTCTGCCTCGACCTGACGCTCGCGCAGGATCTCCACGAACAGCAGCGTAGACATCAGCTCGCCGTGGCTGACCAGTTCGTCGGTAAGAGCGTTAGAGGTCGCCAGCGAGGCGGCGTCGGAAAGCATGGTGATGTTTTCGATCATGCGGTCGATTTCATCACGGATAACGGCGGGATTTTGCAGACGCTCGACAATCGCATACTGGATGCGGCGGATCTCGTCCAGCAGGTAAGCGCGCTGCGCCTGCTCCTGGCCTTCCGCCAGCGAGACCAGCAGGTTGGTCACGCCCGCTGATGCGGAGAGCACCACCAGACGCGTGTCAGCATTGGCCAGCACCACATCGGCGCTGCGGTTCATAGCATCGAAATCGGCAACGCTGGTGCCGCCAAATTTCGCCACGATCAGAGTTTGAGACATGTACGACCTCGTGTCAGGTTATCTTCTCCCGCGTGTATGGGACGGGAGACATTGTATCAGCCTTGGCACAAGGGAAGAGCAGAATTGGGCAGACAAGATCAGGAGACGAGTCACCCAGAAGCACTTCACCTTGCGAAGCGACCGACTGTGGACGCCTCTGGTGACAACCCAGGGGATTCAGCCCCTGCAGCCGACAGGCAACACTCCGTGTGTTGACCACCTCGGCGTCGCTCCCCCTGATGTGTTATCCCCGGATACGGTTCCTCCAACACACTGCCTGGGCGACGCGCCTCTTCTGGCTTGCGCACAGGTGCGCAAGTAGCCGCATAAAAATACCGGGTCATAAGCTTGCTGTCTACGTCTGTCAGCGATTTGCTGCGCTCTGAGCGTTAAATGGCCTGCCCGGCACCAGTTTATTCTGATTCGGCACAAGGTTCAGACGCTAAGTTAGCGGCACAATACGCGCCGCCTGGTCTGAAAATCCCCGCGGCAACAGGCTGAAGCGGCGCGCGCTTTCAGGCGCGGAGATTGCTGACGCCAGGCGCAAAGGTGATAACGCCGACAAAATTTTTCCTTTCAGTGGATACAGTTGTCATACTGAAACGCTATATGGGTGTGGTTACCCACGATGGAATGACGGTTCTTAAATCAACAAGAGTGTTGCCATGAAAAATATCAATCCGACCCAAACCGCAGCCTGGAAAGCGCTGCAACAGCATTTTGAGCAGATGAAATCGGTGACTATCGCCGAGCTGTTCGCTCAAGATGCCGATCGTTTTGCTAAATTCTCCGCCACCTTTGACGACCAGATGCTGGTGGATTTCTCGAAAAACCGCATCACCCAGGAAACGCTGGACAAGCTGCAGGCGCTGGCGAAAGAGACCGACCTGAGCGGCGCCATTAAATCGATGTTCTCCGGTGAGAAGATCAACCGCACCGAAGATCGCGCCGTACTGCACGTTGCGCTGCGCAACCGCAGCAACACGCCGATTCTGGTAGACGGCAAAGATGTGATGCCGGAAGTGAACGCGGTGCTGGAGAAGATGAAGCACTTCTCAGAGCGCATTATCGGCGGCGAGTGGAAAGGCTATACCGGCAAAGCGATCACTGACGTGGTGAATATCGGCATCGGCGGTTCGGATCTCGGCCCGTTTATGGTGACGGAGGCGCTGCGCCCTTATAAGAACCACCTGAATATGCACTTCGTCTCTAACGTAGACGGCACGCATATCGCAGAAACCCTGAAAGATCTCAGCCCGGAAACCACGCTGTTTTTAGTGGCGTCAAAAACCTTTACCACCCAGGAAACCATGACCAACGCCCATAGCGCGCGCGACTGGTTCCTGAAAACCGCTGGCGATCAGCAGCATGTCGCGAAGCACTTCGCCGCGCTCTCCACCAATGCGAAAGCGGTGGGCGAATTTGGCATCGACACCGCCAATATGTTTGAGTTCTGGGACTGGGTCGGCGGACGCTACTCGCTGTGGTCGGCCATCGGCCTGTCGATTATCCTCTCTATCGGCTTCGACAACTTCGAACAGCTGCTGAGCGGCGCGCATGCGATGGACCAGCACTTCTCCACGATGCCAGCCGAGCAGAACCTGCCGGTGCTGCTGGCGCTGATTGGCATCTGGTACAACAACTTCTTCGGCGCCGAGACCGAAGCGATCCTGCCCTACGATCAGTACATGCACCGCTTCGCGGCCTACTTCCAGCAGGGCAATATGGAATCTAACGGTAAGTACGTCGATCGCGACGGCAATCCGGTGGATTACCAGACCGGCCCAATTATCTGGGGCGAGCCGGGCACCAATGGTCAGCACGCGTTTTATCAGCTGATCCATCAGGGCACCAAGCTGGTTCCCTGCGACTTTATCGCGCCGGCTATCACCCATAACGCGCTGGCGGACCATCACCAGAAGCTGCTCTCTAACTTCTTCGCCCAGACCGAAGCGCTGGCGTTCGGCAAGTCACGCGACGTGGTAGAGAAAGAGTTTACCGATGCCGGTAAATCCGCTGAGTCGGTCGCGCACATTGTGCCGTTCAAGGTGTTCGAAGGTAACCGCCCGACTAACTCAATCCTGCTGCGCGAGATTACGCCCTATAGCCTCGGCGCGCTGATTGCGCTCTACGAGCATAAGATCTTCACTCAGGGCGCTATCCTGAATATCTTCACCTTCGATCAGTGGGGCGTAGAGTTAGGCAAACAGCTGGCTAACCGTATTCTGCCTGAGCTGGAAAACAGCGCAGAGATTAACAGCCACGACAGTTCCACTAATGGCTTAATTAATCGCTATAAGTCCTGGCGTTAATTAGCGCTGAATCTCTTTATGGCGGCCATGCGGCCGCCTTTTTATTGCCGCAGCGAAGAAAATAAACGCTTTTTCGTCGATAATATGCGCAAGCCAGACGGGATAATTCTTAAATTGAGTTGAGATTGCTCTGAAGATGCAGTTAAAAACCCCGCCCTTCTCGCGTTTAAAATGGCCCTTATTTCCTCTTCACCTTTTCCCTTGCCGCTGTTTTTCAAAGGAATTTTATTTTTAGCTCGCTAGGCAAAATCTGATAATAGCGTTTCCGTCCCATTTATTACTAAAAAAGTAAAAAACGCTTTGCATTTAATTCCATGACAGCAATTAATTCCGTCCTGCCGTAAATATTGCGAAGAAAAAAGGGGTTATCGCTGTTTAGTCTCCTTTTTAGCCAAAAACTAACACCCTTTCCCACCGCTTTTTCCCACGCTGAACTCTGGTAATTTGTTGCCCTATACTGAACGCGCCCGAAATGGGTACATCCTTCATTCACTCAATGCAGGACAAGCTGTATGAAAAAAATCATGGTTGCCGGAGCAGCCGTACTATACGTCGCAGCGCATTCCGTGGCTTTTGCCGCCCCGGAAGAAGCGGGTGCCGCAGCGGGCGCGCAGGCGGGAGCAATCTCCGCCGGTACCTCAACCGCTGTCGGTATCGGCGCGCTCGGCGCATTAGTCGGTGTCGGCATCGCTGCCTCTGGCGGTGGTGACGGTGCGAATACCGGTACAACAACCACGACCACAACGAGCACCACTCGTTGATGTAGCACCTTTAAACATAACCACACAGTCGTGTGGTTATTTTTTGCTTTGGCTTCTTTTACAGGGACACACAGTGCGCCAACTTCCTTTTTTGCTGGCTTGCCTGCTGCTGCAGGCCTGCACGCAGACGCAAAAAGGGCTGGAACAGACCGTCATGATGGCGGTGTCTGGCCCCGATGACGTAGTTAAAACCGACCAGCAGATCGCCGATCTGCCCTATGCCAGCCTCTATGCCCGTATTAATGAAGGCCCGCAGATTTTCGTCGTGCTGGGCTATAACGAAAACGGCCAGCAGAAGTGGATTACTCAGGATAACGCCATGCTGGTGACCCGCCACGGCCGCCTGGTGAAAACCCTGGGCCTGCCGGATAACCTGCAGCAGGTCAGTAATCTGCCGCAGGATCCGCTGGCGGACGCGCTGCATCTGCGCGACGGCGCTAACTGGACGCGTATCGTGCAGTGGACCGAAAACGGCAAGACGCGCGCCGCTGCCGTAAGTTCCCGCTTCGCGCGCGGCACTGATGAGGTGCTGACGCTGGCGGGCCGCCGCGTCGCCTGTCGCGTCTGGACCGAGCAGGCGCGCATCGCAGCCACCGGCCGCGCCTGGGAAAACACCTTCTGGATCGATAACAGCAGCGGCGAAGTGGTGCAGGCGCGCCAGATGCTGGCTGCGGACGACTTCCCTGTTGCTACTACCCTTCTGAAGCCGGCGAAATCATGAAAACAACACTCTCTTTGCTGGCCGGGCTGATGCTGGCCGGCAGCAGCGCCGCGTGGGCGGCGGGACAGGTGACGGTGCATACCGCGCAGGGCAGCGCCACGCTCGACAACGTACAGAACCTGGCGCAGCTGGTGACGCAGCCTGCGCTTATCGACAAAGCCTGGTGGGACGGCGCGGTAATCGCCGAACGAAACGCCAGCGCCATCACCCAGCGACAGCAGCAGCAAACGCTGGCAGATCTCCGCGCCTGGCAGGCGCAAAGCAGCGGCGATCGCGCCGCCGCCATCGGTGAAGTCGCGCGCCAGCTCAGCGCGATCGCGGTAACGGGCCGCCAGTTCGTCTCGCTCGATCCTGACTGGATCCGTCTGCATTCCGACGCCAACCGTCGTCTTGAGGGCCGTTACGATCTCTGGCTGACGCCGCAGTCCGACAGCGTATGGGTGCTGGGCGCGCTAAGCGGCGCAGGCAAGGTCAGCTGGCAGCCTGGCCAGACGGTACGCGGCTATCTGGCGGGACACGAGCATCTTTCCGGCGCGGAAAACAGCTACGCCACGGTGATCTCACCCGCCGGTGAGACGCAGCGCGTGCCGGTGGCTTACTGGAACCAGCGTCATACGGAGGTCGCGCCCGGCAGCATTATCTGGCTTGGCTTCTCCTCATGGAGCCTGCCTGCTGCGCATGACGATTTGAACCAGCGCATGATTTCTGTTCTGACTCACCGGGTGCCAGAGTGATGAATAAACGACTTCTTTTCAGCCTGCTGGCTGTTTCCGTGGCCGCCGCATGCCAGGCGCAGGCCGATACCTTTCCCGATCCGGTGGGGCCGTCGCAGTCAGATTTCGGCGGCGTCGGTCTGCTGCAGGTGCCGACTGCGCGTATGGCACGCGAGGGTGAGTTCAGCCTTAACTTTCGCGACAACGATCAGTACCGCTACTACTCCGCCTCGCTGCAGCTCTTGCCCTGGCTGGAGACCACGGTGCGTTATACCGACGTCCGCACGCGTCGCTACAGCGCCGTAGAGAGTTTCAGCGGCAACCAGAGCTACAAAGACAAGGCATTCGACCTCAAGCTGCGCCTGCTGAAAGAGAGCTACTGGCTGCCGGAAATCGCTTTCGGCACGCGCGATCTCGGCGGCACCGGCCTGTTCGACAGCGAATATCTGGTGGCGAGCAAAGCCTGGGGGCCTTTCGACTTTACGCTCGGACTCGGCTGGGGCTACCTCGGCAACAGCGGCACAGTTAAAAACCCTTTCTGCTCCTACAGCGACAGCTACTGTCAGCGTCCCGGCGTGGGCGAAGCCGGCTCGATCAACGGCTCGCAGATGTTTCACGGCCCGTCGGCGCTTTTCGGCGGCGTAGAGTATCAGACGCCGTGGCAGCCGCTGCGCCTTAAGCTGGAGTATGAAGGCAACAACTATCAGGATGATTTCGCTGGCAGGCTCGACCAGCGCAGCAAGGTCAACGTCGGCGCGATTTACCGCGTCACCGACTGGGCTGATATCAACGCCAGCTATGAGCGCGGCAATACCTTTATGTTCGGCGTGACGGTGCGCACCAACTTCAACGATCTGCATCAGGCGCATATCGACAGCGCGAAGCCCGATTACCGCCCTCATCCGCAGGAGCGCATGCTGGAGCCGACCGTTGTCGCCAGCCAGCTGACCGACCTGAAGTACAACGCCGGGCTGAACGGGCCGCGCATTCAGACCAGGGGCAGCACGCTGTTTGTCTCTGGCGAGCAGACTAAATATCGTGATACGCGTGAAGGGGTCGATCGCGCCAACCGCATCATCATGAATAATCTGCCGGCAGGCATCGAGACCATCGAGGTCACCGAGTCGCGCTTCAATATGCCGCAGGTAACGACGCGCACCGACGTAAGCAGCCTGCGCAATCAGCTGGAAGGGTATCCGCTCGGCCAGGAGCAGCCGCTGCGCCAGACGCGTGAGAACCCGGTCGATGCGGGCGAGACCGAGCAGGGATTCTTTATTCGTAAAGAGCGGCTCAACTACAGCCTGTCGCCGGTGCTGAACCAGTCGGTCGGCGGACCGGAAAGTTTTTATATGTATCAGGTCGGCGTGATGGGCAACCTGGATTACTGGTTTACCGATCATCTGCTGGTGGGCGGCAGCCTGTTCGGCAACCTCGCCAATAACTACGACAAGTTCAACTATAACGGCGCGCCCGCCGACTCCACCCTGCCGCGCGTGCGTACTCATATCCGCGACTATGTCGAGAACAACGTCTACGTAAACGATCTGCAGGCCAACTACATGGGCTACCTCGGCAACGGCTTTTACGGCCAGATGTACGGCGGTTACCTTGAGACGATGTATGGCGGCGTCGGCGGCGAGCTGCTCTACCGTCCGGTCGACAGCAACTGGGCCTTTGGCGTTGACGCCAACTATGTGCGCCAGCGCGACTGGGACAACATGATGCAGTTCACCAACTACAAGGCGCCGACTGGCCATGTTACGGCTTACTGGCGGCCGTGGTTTATGCAGGATCTGCTGGTGAAGGCGAGCGTCGGACAATATCTGGCGAAGGACAAGGGCGTCACGCTTGACGTTTCGAAGCGCTTCGACAGCGGCGTAATGGTTGGCGTCTATGCCACCAAAACCAACGTGTCGTCAGAGCAGTATGGCGAAGGGGATTTCACCAAAGGTTTCTATCTGTCGATTCCACTGGATCTCTTTACCGTTACGCCGACGCGCGGCCGCGCGCAGGTCAACTGGGTGCCGCTGACGCGTGACGGCGGACAGATGCTGGGCCGTAAGTATCAGCTTTATGACCTGACGTCCGATCGCGACGCGCGCTTTAACTAAGCAGGCAGAGGGCACCGCAGCTAAAGCGGCTGAAAGGAGCAGAACGCGCCAGGGCTAAAACGCCAGGCGCGTTTTGAACAACGCAGCGCGCTGGCCCGTTCAGGGACGCACCTCAGAGATGAGGTGCATCTCTGCGCGGAGCGAGCAGGAATACCTTTGCGATCGGCTACCGTCACCCGCTTCCAGCACCCTTTTTTAATCCGCGTCATACCCCAGGTTCGGCGCCAGCCAACGCTCTACCTCGCTTACCGCCATACCTTTACGCGCCGCGTAATCTTCCACCTGATCGCGCTGTATCTGCGCCACTGCGAAATAGCGGCTGTCGGGATGACTGAAGTACCAGCCTGAAACCGACGCGCCAGGCCACATGGCGAAGGATTCGGTGAGCTTCATGCCGGTATGGGTTTCCACATCCAGCAGCTGCCAGATGGCCGCTTTCTCGGTATGCTCCGGGCAGGCCGGATAGCCCGGCGCAGGACGAATGCCCTGATAATTTTCGCGGATCAGCTCATCGTTGCTCAGGTTCTCATGGGCGGCGAAGCCCCAGATCACCTTACGCACCCGCTCGTGCAGATACTCGGCGAAGGCTTCGGCCAGACGGTCGGCCACCGCTTTAACCATGATCTTGTTGTAATCGTCGTGCTGCGCGTCATACGCCTCCGCCAGCGCATCCTCCTCAAGGCCGCCGGTCACGGCGAAAGCGCCCAGATAGTCCGCCTTGCCGCTCGACTTCGGCGCGACATAATCCGCCAGACAGTAGTTGGGGAAATCGGTTTTCTCCGTCTGCTGACGCAGATGATGGCTGACGGCAATCACCTCGCGGCGGCTCTCATCGCGGTAAACCTCAATATCGTCCCCGACGCGGTTGGCCGGGAAGATGCCTACCACACCGCGCGGCGTCAGCGTTTTTTGCGCGCTGAGGCTGTCCAGCATAGCGTTAGCGTCGGCAAACAGACGCTTCGCCTCTTCGCCTACCACTTCATCTTCAAGAATGCGCGGATATTTGCCCGCCAGCGACCAGGTCATAAAGAACGGCGTCCAGTCGATGTAGTTGCGCAGCGTATCGATGCCGACCGATATTTCGCTGACGCCGAGACGATGCGCCGGCGGCGGCGTATAGCTTTCCCAGTCGATAGGGACTGCGTTATCGCGCGCCACCTGTAGCGAAACCGGCGGCGTGCGCGGTTTTTTACGCGCGTGCTGAATACGTACGGTGTCGTACTCTTTACGCGTACGCGCCACGAAGTCCTCTTTCAGCGTCGGCGACAGCAGCGATGACACCACGCCGACGGTGCGCGAGGCGTTCTGCACGTAAACCGTCGGGCCGCTGTAGTTCTGCTCAATCTTCACGGCGGTATGCGCCTTCGAGGTCGTCGCGCCGCCAATCAGCAACGGTATCGTAAAGCCCTGACGCTCCATCTCTTTGGCGACGTTGACCATCTCATCCAGCGACGGCGTGATCAGACCCGACAGCCCGATAATATCCGCCTTCTGCTCTATGGCGGTTTTCAGGATCTTGTCGCTCGGCACCATCACGCCGAGGTCGATAATCTCGTAGTTATTACACTGCAACACGACGCCGACAATATTCTTACCGATGTCATGCACGTCGCCTTTGACCGTGGCCAGCACGATTTTGCCGTTGCTGTGGCCCGCCTCTTTGCTGGCCTGAATATAGGGCTCAAGGTAAGCCACCGCCTGCTTCATGACGCGCGCCGACTTTACTACCTGCGGCAGGAACATCTTTCCTTCGCCGAACAGGTCGCCCACCACATTCATTCCCGCCATTAACGGGCCTTCAATCACCTCAATTGGACGCGCTGATGCCTGACGCGCCTCTTCGGTATCCTGCTCGATAAATTCGGTGATGCCTTTAACCAGCGAGTACTCCAGACGCTTCACCACGTCCCAGCTACGCCATTCCGCCTGCTGCTTATCCTCTGCGCCGTCGCCTTTGCTGGCGCGATATTTCTCCGCCAGCTCAAGCAGACGCTCGGTGCCGTCAGCGCGGCGATTGAGAATCACATCCTCTACCGCGTCGCGCAGTTCGGCAGGCAGATCGTCATAAATCGCCAGCTGCCCGGCGTTGACGATCCCCATATCCATACCGTTGCGGATAGCGTAATAGAGGAACACGGCGTGAATGGCTTCGCGCACCGGATCGTTGCCGCGGAAGGAGAAGGAGACGTTAGAGACGCCGCCGGAGATCATCGCATGCGGCAGTTCGCGCTTGATATCTTCGCAGGCACCGATAAAGTCCATCGCGTAGTTGTTGTGCTCGTCGATACCGGTGGCGACCGCAAAGATATTCGGGTCGAAGATAATATCTTCCGGCGGAAAGCCGACCTGCTCGGTAAGGATTTTATAGGCGCGGCGGCAAATCTCGATTTTGCGCGCGCGCGTATCCGCCTGGCCCGTCTCGTCAAAGGCCATTACCACCATCGCCGCGCCGTAGCGGCGTACCAGCCGCGCATGGTGGATAAAGATCTCCTCGCCCTCTTTCATCGAGATCGAGTTAACGATGCCTTTGCCCTGAATGCACTGCAGACCTTTCTCGATCACTTCCCATTTTGAGGAGTCGATCATAATGGGCACGCGCGCAATATCTGGCTCGCCGGCGATCAGGTTAAGGAAACGCACCATCGCCGCTTCGGCGTCGAGCATTCCCTCATCCATATTGATATCGATAACCTGCGCGCCGCTCTGTACCTGCTGCAGCGCGACTTCCAGCGCTTCGTTGTACTTCTCTTCTTTGATCAGTCGCTTGAACTTAGCCGAGCCGGTGACGTTGGTGCGTTCGCCTACATTGACGAACAGCGTCTCGCTGCTGATATTGAGCGGCTCAAGCCCGGAGAGGCGGCAGGCAACCGGAAGCTCAGGCAGTTTGCGCGGCGCAACGCCTGCGACAATATCCGCCATCGCCTTAATATGCTGCGGCGTGGTGCCGCAGCAGCCGCCGATAATGTTGAGGAAACCGGCGCGCGCCCATTCGCCAATCTGGTCGGCCATCACGTCGGCATCAAGATCGTATTCACCAAAGGCATTGGGCAGTCCGGCATTAGGGTGCGCCGTGACGTAGCATTCGGCGATACGCGACATCTCTGCCACATACTGGCGCAGCTCATCCGGGCCAAGGGCGCAGTTGAGGCCAAACGACAACGGTTCGGCGTGGCGCAGCGAGTTGTAGAAGGCTTCCGTTGTCTGGCCGGAGAGCGTGCGGCCTGAGGCATCGGTAATCGTACCGGAGATCATCAGCGGCAGGTTGACGCCCAGCGCTTCCATCTCGGTCTGCACAGCGAAGATCGCCGCTTTGGCGTTTAGCGTATCGAATACCGTTTCGATCATGATGATATCCGCGCCGCCCTCAACCAGCGCGCGTGTCGATTCGCGATACGCCTCTACCAGCTGGTTGAAGGTGACGTTGCGGTAAGCGGGATCGTTCACGTCTGGCGAGATCGAACAGGTGCGGTTGGTTGGGCCAAGCACGCCAGCGACGTAGCGCGGACGATGCGGCGTTTTCGCCGTCCATTCGTCACAGCAGGCGCGCGCCAGCCGGGCGGCTTCGTAGTTGATCTCCGCCGAGAGCGCTTCCATCTGGTAATCCGCCATGGCGATCGTGGTGGCGTTGAAGGTATTGGTTTCCAGAATATCCGCGCCCGCTTCCAGATAAGCGAGGTGGATCTCGCGGATCACCTCGGGCTTGCTGAGCACCAGAAGATCGTTGTTGCCTTTAAGATCGCAGGGCCAGTCGCCGAAACGACTGCCGCGAAAATCGTGCTCGTCCAGTTTATAACTCTGGATCATGGTGCCCATGCCGCCATCCAGCACCATGATGCGTTGCGCGAGCTGCTGATGCAGCGCTTCGATTCTGTTGCTCACTCTTGCCTCATTCAGCTCAGTCTGCTGGCTAAAATACCAGCGCGTCATACTGGCATAACTTTCATAAGGGAGGAAGCCGCGACGAATACGCGGCTGGGACGTAAAACTTATGCGAGCGATCCTGCTGCGGGATTACTCCAGCGTAGGGTTCATGCGGCGCAGATCGAATGGCGTAATCTGGTAAACATAATAGTTTAGCCAGTTGGAGAACAGCAGGTTGCCGTGGCTGCGCCAGGTCGCGCGCGGCGGCAGTTCCGGATTGTCCTGGGGGAAATAGTTAAAAGGCACTTCCGGCTGCAGGCCCGCCTCGTAATCCCGGTGGTATTCGCCTGACAGAGTGAGCGCGTCATATTCAGGATGGCCGGTAACAAAAACCAGACGTTTGTCTTTACTGGCCATCAGATAGGCGCCGGTCTGCTCAGATTCGGCGAACAGCTCCAGGTCGGTATAATCCGCGATCAGCTGCGTCGGGAAATCAGCATAGCGTGAATGCGGCGCGAGAAAGTTATCGTCAAAGCCGCGCGTCAGCAGCGCGTGGGGATGCAAAATATGATGTTCATACACGCCCGACAGTTTGTTCTGACGCGTCTGCTTGGGAATGCCGTAAAGAATATTCAGCGCCGCCTGCACTGCCCAGCAGACAAAAAGCGTTGAGGTCACATGCTCTTTCGCCCAGTGCAGCACGCGCTGGATCTGCGGCCAGTAAGCGACATCGTTAAAATCTACCAGGCCAAGCGGCGCGCCGGTGACAATCAGTCCGTCAAAATTATCGTGCTGAATATCATCAAAGTTGCAGTAAAAGTTGTTGAGATGCTCCATCGGAGTGTTGCGCGATTCGCGGCTGTCGATACGCAGCAGCTGAATGTCGATCTGTAAGGGCGAGTTGGAGAGCAGTCGCAAAAACTGGTTTTCCGTCTCGATCTTTTTCGGCATCAGATTGAGCACCAAAACTTTTAACGGACGGATTTCCTGAACACTGGCGCGCGATGAGGTCATCACAAAGACGTTCTCATTGCGCAAGAAATTTACTGCCGGTAATTCGTCGGGAACCCTGATTGGCATGTGCGGCTTTCCTCTTTACAACCGTATATACGTTTAGACATCCAGATGCCTAACCATAACCTGGCGATATGATGATGTCGAGTCTTCATGCGATAAATGAAAATGTTTCAGCTAAAAACGGCAAACAAAGCGTAAGAGGCAAAGATCAGGCGATAAAAAGGCAGGTTAAAGCAAATTTAAGGGTAAATTTCAGCGATCGACAGACGTAAAAAAG